>NZ_FMWY01000021.1:0-54066 GCF_900103145.1 Nitrosospira sp. Nsp18
TGGAATGCTTGCAATGCCTCGGACAAAAACAAAATGAAGAGAACCATCGATTAATGATGGAAGTTTGTTAAAGATGAGGTTTTTCAGGGACGACTAGTTATTCTATTAGATGAAAAAGCTATTGGCTGAAAAAGCAGCATGAACGGCCAAGCGCTTTTGCAGCCGATTTCCTTTAAGTCCGACAGGCTGCCACGAACTTCAGGGCAATGTCATGGCAAGACGAAAACCCAAGTATCGCATGCGCTTGTTTGTATCAAACCAGTTGCGGGTGATAGCGCGCATATCCTGGGGCCTGTGATTCCACGAGCCGCCGAAAAACATTCGCTTTGCGCAATTGCCTTGCCAACAGGTATCCGTCCATTGCCACACATTTCCCATCATGTCGTATATCCCGAACGCATTGGGCTTGAAACTACCCACCGGCGCGGTTCTTCTGTTATCCCACTCGCTTCCGCAGCCATCGCAGTTAGCATTATTACGTCCGACATCGTTGCCCCAGTAATAATCGGTGGTTGAGCCCGCCTGCGCGGCGATTTCCCATTCGTCTTTGGTTGGAAGACGATAAGCTTTCCCGGTTTTTTCCGATATCCATTGTATATAGGCTTGTGCATCATCCCAGCTCACGTTGATCACGGGTCTGGTGCCGCGCCCCCAGCCATTGTCCGGGGGTTGATATCCTCCACAGCCACCTGCCGCCACACAGGCGTCCCATTCCTTGAAAGTGACGGTATATTTTCCGATCGCAAATTTATGCCCTGGAATGGGTATCATTTCAGGGCACTCGGGGCAAGCCCCGCCGGCTTCGTTCTGACGTCCGGTTGAAGTGGATAAAGCCACCCTTTGCTGCTGGTTGCCTACCTCATCCGGGGATGTTAATCGTATGCCAGTCGTTGTTGTTGCCGCGAGTACTACTTTTTGAGCTGTACCGCCGTCTATCGGGCGTTCACCTTCAAATGCCTCGCTATTATCGCCGCGGGTTCTTTCTTGTATTTCCGCAATGCGTTTATTGTTGAATTCGCCGTCGGCGGCCATTCCCCTGCTCGTGGCATTATCTTTGTAATCGGAATTAGCAGTGGATGCGAATGCACCTGCTTCGGCAGATGCTGCAAAGGTCAAGGCGAGCAGGACAGTAGACAAAACTGATTTCATGAATTCCATTTGAACGCGGATGGGGGTTTTTTTTTCGATTCATGTGTGGATACCGGGAGCGTAGTTGACCGGGTGCATGGCACATAACCACTTTCCATGAGTGCTTCCAGCCTATATGGTAGCCGATGCCAGCCAGATATGGGGAAAAATAGACTTGCGTAGGGGCACCAGTCTAGGGGCACCAGTCCTTGTTAAAGCGATCATTTGTTAAATCCTGAATTCAAGCGTAGTCTTTCTTATTCCTTAATTGTCCTGGAAAAAAATGGATACGGTAGCGGTTCGCTGTTGTATCGCGGGTGGTGGTCCGGCTGGCATGATGATGGGGTTGCTATTGGCTCGCGCCGGTGTCGAGGTATTGGTTCTGGAAAAGCATGCGGATTTTCTGCGGGATTTTCGGGGGGATACCATCCATCCATCCACATTGGAAGTCATGCATGAGCTTGGATTTCTCGAAGCGCTACTGGAATTGCCGCATCAAAAAGCACATCGAGTCAATGGCCGGTTTGGCGCTCTTGCGTTGACAGTGGCTGACTTCGGGTATTTGCAAACCCGATGTCCCTTTATCGTTTTTATGCCGCAGTGGGATTTCCTGAGTTTTCTTGCTGAACGGGCAGCCCGGTATCCGACGTTCAGCTTGCGAATGAATGCTGAAGTGACTGGGCTCATCGAGCAGGAGGGACGTATCGTCGGGTTGCGGGCCGTGACACCTGAGGGTCCGTTGAACGTACATGCGAGCCTTGTCGTTGGAGCGGATGGCCGTCATTCCACTGTGCGTGCTCGTGCCGGACTGAGGGGGATCGAGTATGGTGCGCCTATGGATGTATTATGGTTTCGGCTGTCTCGTCGTGCGGGTGATCCTGAAGACCCTGTCGGACGTTTCGATGCGGGCAGGGTCTTTGTCATGCTGAACCGGGATGCTTACTGGCAATGCGGTTTCGTAATCCCGAAAGGCTCCTATGCGCAAGTTCGGGAGCGTGGGTTGCCCCCATTACGCGATACCATTGCGGAGCTGGCCCCGTTTGTGGCCGATCGCGTCGGTGAACTGCAAGACTGGGAAGCGATCAAGTTACTCGCTGTTCAAGTCGATCGGCTGCGTCAGTGGTATTGCCCGGGCCTTCTCTGCCTTGGTGATGCAGCACATGCAATGTCCCCCATCGGCGGTGTCGGAATCAACCTGGCAATTCAGGATGCAATTGCCGCATCGAATGCGCTGGCTGCACCGTTACTGGAGGATAGACCCACTATCGGGGCGCTGCGGGGGATTCAGCGGCGTCGCGCATGGCCAACGCGGATGACACAGCGATTGCAGCTCTTTCTTCAGAAACAGATCATTGGCCGCGTATTACGTGGCGGTGATTCTCTTTCGCCCCCATTTTTTTTCCGTCTACTCGCACGCTTCCCCTTGCTGCAATGGCTTCCCGCCCGGTTGATCGGTATCGGGTTTCGTCCCGAGCATGTCAAAACGCCTGACATATGGCCTCGCTGAACTGGATAGATCGCTAATCTGTTCATCGCATATCCGTTGTATTTCCCCCTGAAACTGTGAAGGCCGCATCTCCGCCAGTCGGGCCCTGGTATCTTTTATTACTGATAGTTAGTGCGTTAGCGCACCGAATCCTGCGGAAAATTCACATAAATTTAAATCGCAGCAATATTGCTGAGTTGATAAAGGATGCGGCCATGAAATTTTCTACAAAATTGAGAGCTAAGTTATTGACGTTGGCGAGTGCGTTGGTTTTCAGCGTAGCTGGAACCGGAATGGTTCACGCTGCGGCGTCCGGTGAGCATGATATGCCAGATGAGATAGGGCCCGGGGATTCCGCGGCCGTGAGGGACTCGGATGCCAACCAGGACAAAAGTATCAAGGAGAGATGGAATAAAAAAGATCGGAGTTCGACCAGCACCAGCACGGACCGTGACAACTCAAGATACAGCACTGACGGGACGGAAAGGTATGACGACGATGAAGGAAATAGCGGCACGGGTCCCAAGCGTCCAGGCCACTATTAACGGTGGAGGTAAAGGCTGACTCGGGGATCGGCTACCAGGTTTTACCCCGACTTCACAGACAAATCTAAACAGGCTGATGTCGGGGATGCGTCATGTCAATACCAAGAAAAATACGCTATGGAATTCAAGTGGAAAGCGGTACAACCAGTTAGAGCCGTACTCAGCCAGCAAGCCAGATTCGCGTGTATTTTGCAGGAGCTGCGCTATGAAAGCGAGCCGTCGGTCGCCATCCTGGCGCGGCTGATGCATCAACGAGGGGTGTGTGGTATCCCGCAGCATTGACGCTGGCGCACGAAGGTTTCCAACCAGCGGATACGATGAATTCCGCTTCGGTATCTGAGTACACGCGCCACACTCAGCGTCTGCCAAAATCGACCAGAATCAGCGGATAGAACTCTCTGGCTATATAGCGTTTCAAGTAGCGGTGAATTCTTTAAACCAAATAATTCCGTTGCTTGTGGGACGACTAAGAACGATAATCGACCTCGACAATCAACCCGGTATCTCTTCAGGAAGACTCTACCGTTGAGAATCATCAGTAGCAGCGAATTTCTATTGCTCGTGCGGATTTTCAGTCTGAGCAGGAGTTATATAAATGTTTAATTTAGGCTCCATGTTCAATCTAGGCCCCGCTGATCCAGTGGTCGGCAAGAAGAGCATCCTGGTCAAGTTACCTGCTGCTGAAGTCTTCAAATTTATTGGCGACGATTTATTTCATAACTATCCCAGATGGTCGCCGGAAGTACAGGAACTTGAATGTCTCACTGATGGGCCCGTAAAGTCAGGAACCATAGCAAGGCAGGTACGCGTAGATCATGGCCAACGCTCGGAATCAAAATTTAGGATTACGATTTATGAACCTTCGAGGCGACTGGCCTTTGCGGGAATTATTGAACCTTATCGCTGCCTTTACGAACTACAACCCCAAAGCAGGGGAGATGTAACGGAATTGAAGTTTACTTTTGAACTACTTGAACTCAAAGTATTCATGCGACCTTTTGAACAGTTGGTCCGGAGCGCAATTCAGGAGGGTGCAGTCCACACGGTAGAAAATATAAAACGTCTAGTTGAAAGCAGCAAACACGCCACAGCTGTTTGACTCTGACAGAGACAGCTACTTGCAACTTTTAGAGAATGCGACTTACGGTCGGAGCAGAAAAATCTTTTACGCTCGACATTGTCGCCGGTGGGTAATAGTTTCAGCATTCCGATCGATCGGCGCGAGGATTTACTCATGACAGATGAAGTTTCTAAAGAAGCACCGCAACCACAGATACCTGACGATAGAAAACTATGGGATGTTATCCTCGGAATTTATGGCTATCCGGCGCTGCTTCTTGCGCATAAGCTCGGCGTCTTTTCTCTGCTGGAAGACGGCGAACTTTCGCTACCCGTCATCTGCGAGAGGCTGAACATCAAAGAGCGCCCTGCCGAAGCTATTCTGACGGCAGCAACAGCGCTGGGGTTCTTGTCGGTAAAAGGAGGACTTTATGCGTTGACGGCAGTCGCTGAGCACTATCTGCTTAAGAAAAATCCGAGCTATTTTGGCTTCATGTGGGATCTGATGATCGAAAACGATCAGGTACATTCATTTAAAAGCCTGGAAAAGGCAATACGCACAGATGAGCCCCAGGTTTACGGCGGGGCAGGTATTTACCGTCCTGAAGAGGTGCAGGCCGAACTCGCACGAAGATTCACGCGTAGCATGTACAGTATGAGCATCAAATCGGCTTTCTACTGGCCGGAGGTGCTCGATCTCTCCGCTCACCATATCATGCTCGACGTTGGTGGAAGCTCGGGCGCACATTCGATTGGAGCCGTATCAAAGTGGAGTAATTTACAAGCTATCGTTTTCGATTTTCCCATGGTATGCGAGATTGCAAAAGAATTCATTGCCCAGCATGGCCTGCAAGATCGCATCAGGACATGTGAAGGAGACATGTGGCGTGATGAAATGCCAATAGCCGATCTTCACTTTTACTCCACCGTTTATAATGACTGGCCACCTGAGAAGTGCAGCTTTCTTACCGCGAAGAGTTTCAATGCTCTCCCGCCCGGAGGACGCATCATCATCCATGGAATGCTCTATAACGAGGACAAATCCGGTCCTTTCGCTGCGGCTGCATTTAGCATGCTCATGATGGGGTGGACCGAGGGAAAATCTTACTCCTCCACGGAGTTGTCAGCCATGTTGAGCGATGCAGGATTCAGTGATATCGAGGTGCGCCCAGCCTTTGGCTACTATAGTATAGTTACTGGTCTCAAGCCTTAAAATATAACTTTCCCAGAATAATCACTCGTTCCTCCGGCTCATATGCCGGTATCCGCACCCATCTGCATTTGAAAATAATGCTGGTCGGACCATTTCTAAATGCAAATCACTCCAACTATGGGTTTTCCGGGAAAAAGCGTCTCTTTTTTCCTTATTTCGCGGAGAATTCCAAGGAGGAGCGGGCTTCGGATGACGCAATAACCTAACGCCTTTGAGACGGGCAGCTTCCTCTGCCCGGCAAAAGGCGCCGTTTGGCCGGTTGCTGATCCTTGCCATATTGCTTGTAATGCAATGCAGCCCTGATCTGTTCCAGACTTACGTCCTGGTTGCCTCCGTTTGCAGTCTCCTCCACTTTCCTTTACCCCATAGAGATTTCTATGCTCAAATGAACTCACCATAATTCATTACCGATTAATCGGCTTGTACCTGATCCGCTTAGGTTTTGCGCCTTCTTCGCCAAGGCGCTTCCGCTTGTCGGCTTCGTATTCCTGGTAATTGCCGCTGAAGAATGCAACCTGCGAATTGCCTTCAAACGACAGGATGTGGGTTGCAATACGGTCCAGAAACCAGCGATCGTGCGAGATGACCAGCACACACCCGGCAAACTCCAGCAATGCATCTTCCAATGCCCGCAGCGTTTCCACGTCCAGATCGTTGGAAGGCTCATCCAGTAACAGGACATTGCCACCTGAGATGAGCATTTTGGCTAAATGGAGCCTGCCGCGCTCTCCACCTGAAAGATTGCCGACGTTCTTCTGCTGGTCCGCTCCTTTGAAATTGAAACGCCCCAGATAGGCGCGAGCAGGTGTTTCATACCTGCCGACGGTGAGGATATCATGGCCGTCTGAAATGGTATCGAACACGGTTTTGCCGCTTTCGAGGGCGTCACGCAATTGATCCACATGCGCGATCTTGACGGTTGTGCCAATCGTTAATTCTCCCGAGTCCGGCTGCTCCCTTCCCGTAATCATACGAAACAAGGTGGATTTCCCCGCCCCGTTGGGTCCGATAATCCCGACAATGGCTCCCGGTGGCACTTTAAAGCTCAGGTTGTCGATCAGCAACCTGTCTCCATACGCTTTGGATACTCCCTTTAACTCGATGACTTCATTACCGAGCCTGTCCGCAACGGGAATGAATATCTCCTGTGTTTCGTTGCGTTTCTGGTATTCCTGGGAGTTAAGCTCATCGAAGCGGGCAATACGGGCCTTGGATTTCGACTGACGCCCTTTGGGATTCTGCCTAACCCACTCGAGTTCTTTTTTCAGGGCTTTCTGACGAGCAGACTCGGTCGATTCCTCCTGCTTCAGACGGTTTTCTTTCTGCTCCAGCCACGAGCTGTAGTTGCCCTTCCAGGGGATACCATGGCCACGGTCCAGTTCCAGTATCCACTCCGCGGCGTTATCGAGGAAGTAGCGGTCATGCGTGACTGCCACGACAGTGCCGGGAAACCGGGTAAGGAACTGCTCCAGCCATTCCACTGATTCGGCATCCAGGTGATTGGTGGGCTCGTCCAATAGCAACATGTCGGGCTTGGATAGTAAAAGTTTGCACAAGGCTACCCTGCGTTTCTCGCCGCCGGAAAGATTTCCGATAATGGCGTCCCATTCCGGCAGGCGCAGCGCATCGGCGGCGATTTCCATCTGTTGACTTCCATCTCCGCCGCTGACGGCCAGGATGGCCTCCAGCCGGACCTGTTCGGACGCCAGCGCATCGAAGTCTGCGTCCGGCTCGGCATAAGCCGCATAGACCTCTTCCAGCTTCTGCTGCGCACTGAACACTTCGCCCAGTCCCTCCTGTACAGCGTCGCGCACAGTCTGCACGGGGTTGAGTTGCGGTTCCTGCGGAAGATAGCCGATATTGAGATTGGGCATCGCCGTCACCTCGCCCTCGATGTCCTTGTCCAGGCCTGCCATGATTTTCAGTACGGTTGATTTACCGGAACCGTTCAGGCCAAGCAACCCTATCTTTGCGCCGGGAAAGAAACTGATGGATATATCTTTGAGAATCGTGCGCCGGGGCGGGACAATTTTGCCCACTCGATTCATGGTGAGTACGTATTGAGCCATAAAAATATCAGATCAGCAAAATGCTTGAGTTTAACGCATGGAGAACCGACAGACAAAAGAATGACATAAACCCAGTTATACAGACCGTTCTCCCTTCCGGGTAAGGTCTGAAATATTGCCTTGATAATGCCGCGAACGCCAACAGGCGATAAGAAGAAAAAAATTCCTGGAACCCCCAATTCTCAAACTGCTGAGTATGAGTTAATATCTCGACCCTTAAACAAATTTCGATTGTTGGTTACTGATCCCGTTTACGTAAATTCAGACGAGGCCACATGAATACAAGATTATCGATTGTATGCGCAGTATTGATGTTGAGTGCCTGTGCAAGCCCTACCCGCACAGTACAAGAAGGCGTTAAAGACCCTGGGCCGAGGGTGGCCGCACGGCCTTTGCCCGCCGCCGAACGCATGACTGTCGGTATCGCGCGTTTCACCAATGAATCAATTTACGGTAGTGGTCTTTTTACTGATGCTTCCGGTGACCGTATCGGAAAGCAGGCATCTGATCTGCTGGCCAGGCACCTGATGGCAACGCAACGTTTCAACGTGGTCGAGCGGCAGGACATTGGCAAGCTAGCAGCGGAAGCTGACCTGATGGGCATCAGCAAAGAGCAGTTCAAGCAAAATCTGAAAGGGGTCGATGCCTTGATTCTTGGTTCGGTTGCCGAGTTAGGGCGAGATACCACCGGAAATACATGGTTGGTGGGCAAGCAAAAAACTCAACGAGCGCGGGCACGTGTTGTATTGAGGCTGGTGGATCCCAAGACGGGCCAATTGTTCTATACACAGGAAGGCTCGGGAGAAGCGGATTTGTCATCCAGCAGCACCTTCGGCTTCGGTGGTGCGACGGGTTTTGATTCAACCCTGGAAGGAAAAGCGATTGATGCCGCAATCGTCAATATGATTAACAGCGTGGCGCAAACCCTGGATGCACGCCGCGCGATGGGGCAGTAAAAAATATGAAAAACGATCACTATTCCCTGAGTGATCCTGAACGGATTTATTCCAGGTTTTTGGTTCTGGTCGTCGCAATGGGCCTCGCAGGTTGTGGCGCGCCATCCATCTACCATTGGGGTCGGTTTGAGGATGGGCTACATGACCGCTATGTCAGCCAAAACCATCCACAAGCCGATGCTTATTTGCTCGAAACCATCACTAAGGCCGAGCAGGAAAATTTAAGAATTCCCCCCGGCGCGTATGCGGACTACGGCTTTTTATTGTTCAAACGGGGTGATCGTGAAGGAGCGATTGCCTATTTTGAAAAAGAAAAACGCATTTTTCCGGAATCTGACGCCTTTATGACCAAACTGATTGAGCGCATCAAGCAAAAGGAATCTGATTCTGCTGAAAAGCAGCAGCCACAGGCAGCCATAACTCAAGGAACTCAGCCATGAAGTCAATTCTGGCTATTGCTGCGTGTGTCGCTTTGAACCTGCTTTCCGGTTGTGCCGTGCAGCCAGAGAAAATTGATCTATCGGCCTTCCACACATATAAACCACGTTCGATAGTGATTGTGCCGGTACTTAACGAGACGACCGAAATCAGCGCACCATCCGTTTTTGTCTCTACCATCACAAGGCCGTTGGCAGAACGAGGCTATTACGTTTTTCCGGTATATCTGACTGATCTGGTATTACGGGATTTCGGACTGGCTGAAGCCGGGCATATCCACCAACTGGATACGCAACGTTTGTTTGAATTATTCGGAGCAGACGCGGCACTGTTTATTACTATCAAGGATTGGAGCAGCAAATATATCGTTCTCGCCTCGACGGTCGTTGTGGAGATGGATTACGAGTTGAAGGATACTAAAACGGGTACTGTTCTATGGCGTTCAAAACAACAGGTTGCCCAAAGTTCCGGGGGAGACGACCTGATAAGCATGGCGGTAAGTGCCGCGATAACAGCTATGCTTGCCGATTATCTTCCGCTGGCTAGACAGGCAAATAACCAGGCATTCATACCCCCTCGTGGCTTGCCCGCCGGCCCTTACAACGCCGACTATGGCAGGGATCAGGACAAGTTTTAACGTCAGTGCAGTTAGCATGTCATTGGTTGCTTATAGTTTCAGGGCCGGAAGAAGTGCTATTTCCTGGTGCTTGAGCGCAAGATAGCCCAGACGAGGCGGCGCCAATACTATCCTGGATAGTGAGGGTGTCGGCGCTCCCCCAATTATCGTTGTTGATATTCTTTTCGCTGAGATGCGTACAGCTATGCGCCTCGCTTCAAATTTTCCAGGCTTTCTTGTATGACACTAACATTAATATCAAGCACTGCCATATCGCTATAGCGAAAAAAAATTTCGCCGATAAGTATTCGATCGTCATATTAACCCATTCAAATCCATTCGGATGCATGTCGGGCACGTTTACATCCAGCCTAAGCAATGCTTCGCTTCTTTCCCTGCAACTCGTTGATATATTGGGTTAACGCTCCTTAATAAGAGCGTGGCATGGTCCGTGCTTAAGGTGTTGTGACGGCACGATCGAAGAAAACGGAGAATGATCAAGGTCGTGTGCGCCAATAACGAAAACAAATGGAGAAAATATGAACAAGATACTACCCTGGAGCCTGCTGGCCGGTGCTCTGATTGCAGGCAACGCTCTGGCCGCGCCCATCAATCAAAGTTACGATACATTCGGTACGCTGGCCGGCGCTACTTTTGGCGGCACCGGGATTCCAAACGACGCAGTGGCGGTGGCAGTGACACAAGTTACACTGGGACTGACCGCTCACCAGCGTTATTCCAACCCCGCTCTTACAAACGATGGGGCTGGCATTTTCTTCGCCAGTCCGGGTGTGGATACGAATGCTCCATCTCCCGCCAACCCGTATGCGACCTGGAATGTCGGCTTCTACTTGGGCGGAGACGACCTGAACTTATACAATTACAAGTTGTTGTACGATTTTAATCCTGGTTTTAATACAGACGAAAGTGAGCATGGCCAGATCATTTTCTCCAGCGGCCTTGGCGGGCCCATTCAAGATTCATGGAATATGGGAATGGATTTTCTGAGCGGTGCGCTACCAGGACTTATTACTCCTCCGAGTTTTGCGTCGTTCGATCCCAACAGCGCTGGTGAATACAGCTTCGCTCTCGTTGCTTATGATGCCCAAGGTGCCGAGGTCGATCGTTCTGCCATTGTAGTCAGAGTGGGCCAAGTTCCTGAACCTGGCACCCTCGCACTCCTGGGGTTGGGCTTGATCGGCTTGGCCGGTATTCGCGGAAGAACCGGCAACCGGGGCGGGTAACCCACCTCAGGCTACTTTTGGGGCGACCATGCAAGGCGCAGCAGTATTTTTTAAGGGAAATAGTCTCCAAGCAACGCATAAATTCCCTCTCTACGCCTGAAAATTGCCGATGCGCCATAAGACGCATCGGCAACAGAACAACAAGGTATGGACGAAAAATTTCCGGACATCCGGCGTGTTGAACGGACATCAGACTGTGCCTGGACTGTCGATGTAGTCATTCCAAGTCCATTGCCAAGAACTCTGCTGCGATCTCTTCCTTGAAGATCGGCTGAGGTCCAACCATACAAATACAAGCGCAAGTACTTCCTACCTGCCGCCGTTCCTTGGCAACGTAGCCTGAGTTAGACGCTCGGCATTATCCTTGGTATCGTAAATGTTGATGTGTGGACGGTTTTCCGCCGCCTTTTCCATGCGTTCGCGAATTTTGGTTGCCATTGCATTGTTGCGCCGCACGGCCGGGCGTGCTTCCATGGCGTCGAACCAACGCATGAAATTGGGGAAAGCAGCACTGTCGATGCCGCGATCTTTATGCCCTTTGCACCACGGATAAGTGGCGATATCGGCGATAGTATATTCGCCGGAAGCGAGCCATTGATATTTGCTCAATCGGTTTTCCAGTACGCGATACAGACGTAGCGATTCGTTGTTGTAGCGATCCCGCGCATACTGATTATCTTTGGCCTGGCCATTGAAGTGATTAGCCTGGCCGAACATGGGCCCGATATGCGCTACCTGGAAAAATAGCCATTGCAATGTGTCATAGTACTTGCGTGCATCCTTTGGCATGAATTTTCCGGATTTCTGGGCGAGATAAACAAGGATAGCGCCCGATTCCATCATTGTGTAGGGTTCACCACCAGGCCCGTCCGTATCCACGATGGCAGGAATCTTGTTGTTGGGGCTGAGCTTCAGGTGTTCGGGCTCGAACTGTTCACCAACGCCGATATTCACGTCGATATGCTTCCATTCGGCTCCTATCTCCTCAAGCATGATCATCACCTTCTGGCCGTTTGGCGTTGGGCTCGAGTGCAATTCAATCATGGTTATCTCCTTGTTTGCTTCGTGCATCGAGGTGAATTATCGAAAAATTCCGCCGCTTCCTGACGGATATATTTCTGCGAACTGAGCAAGGCTTCGGTAAACTGATTCATAGTCAATTCTTTCAAATAATGACAGGAATTTCATGTTGTTCAAAATAATCGGGGTTTTGGTAGGCTATCACTTCTTCGGCATTTTCGGCGCAGTGCTTGGCTATATCGTCGGAAGTATTGTCGACCGTTACATAGCTTATGGCTCGGGTGCGGTTAATCCGTTTACGAATGCTCATCGGCAGTCGGTTTTTATCGAAGCTGTTTTTTTGCTGATGGGGAAGCTTGCCAAAGCGGACGGCCATATTTCGCAAGATGAAATCACTCATGTTGAAGATTTCATGCAAAAGCTGCACATGTCGTCCGAACACCGTGAGCGCGCAATTGCCTTGTTCAGGCAGGGAGCGGCGTCCGATTTCGATTTTGAGCCGAAGCTGAACGAATTTATCGCTGTTTGCGGACACACCCATAGCCTGAAGCAGATGCTGCTGGTTTACCTTATCGTCATGGCGCTGTCCGACGGGCGAATGGATGCGGCTGAGGAGAGTTTGTTAAAAGGTATTGCGCTTCGCCTGGGCTATGATCAGCTTGCGTTTTCACAATTGCTGGAGATGGTCTTAAACCAGTCACACTTCGCGGGAGGGCGCGTACCTTCGGCCAACGCGCTGGATGAGGCTTATAAAGCATTAGGTGTAAAGAAGGAAAGCAGCGACCAGGAAATAAAGCGGGCCTATCGGAAGCTGATAAGCCAGTATCACCCCGACAAATTAATGGGACAGGGGGTCCCGGAAGATATGATTGCTGTGGCTACCGCACAAACTCAGGAAGTACAGACCGCTTATGACTTGATTAAAAAGAGCCGCAATATGTAGTCGCCTTTGTCCAGAATTTCTCATATTTTCCTTCGCAATACGGTTTTGCATTCGCCAATGCAAGTGGGGAAGAAATTTCCCCGCCAGCTCCTCCCGGACTGATCCCGATTATGTATTCTCGGGGCATCCTCGCCTTGAACCGCTAAATAAATCCACGCCGAAGCTTGTCCACGTTTGCTCAATCATCCTTCCAACGGCTGACTGAGCAAACGACGTGCCTGATTCGTTTGTTGGCTATCGTACAGAACGCATCTACGAGATGAACCAGACTAAGGTTCCGCATCCTGGAGTTTCGCCGGGATCAACTGAGGACGGAAGTCCAAGGAGCCTGATCCTTGAATACGCCGGCACAATTGACTGAGGTTTGGCCTCTGGTAGCCTACTTCCTTCTCGTCATCGCGCTGATGGGCGTAATCCTGTTGCTTTCTTATGTCATTGGTGAACGTCACCAGGCTAGGGTGGCGGATGAGCCGTTCGAGTCCGGTATTGTCACCGTTGGTTTTGCGCGATTGCGGCTGTCTGCCAAGTTTTATCTGATCGCAATGTTCTTTGTGATCTTCGACGTGGAAGCTGTGTTCCTCTTTGCCTGGGCGGTCGCTTTTCGCGAACTGGGCTGGGCTGGGTATATCGAGGTGGTTATCTTCGTTGGTGTTCTGGGCGCAGCACTGGCTTATTTATGGATGCTGGGCGCGCTGGATTGGAGTTCCAGCGGACATCGTTCCAATGGGAAGAGGGGGATCGAACGATGCGATGGTCACTGAGCAAGGCAACCAGGGCAGCCGAGCCAACTGGGCCAATCGAGTCCCGCGAGCCCGCTGAGTCAACTGAGCCAACTGAGCCGCCACACCACAAGTCGGTTATGCGCAGTAATCATGGTATTGAAGAAGACGGGCAACGCAGTGTATTGCTGGCGCGGCTGCAAGACCTCATTGCGTGGGGTCGAAAAAATTCCGTCTGGCCTTACAACTTCGGTCTCTCGTGTTGTTACGTGGAAATGGCCACGAGCTTCACCAGCAAGTATGACATTGCGCGGTTCGGCGCCGAAGTGATCCGCGCCTCACCTCGTCAGGCGGACTTGATCGTCATCTCTGGCACCGTATTCATGAAGATGGCCCCAGTGATCCAGCGGCTTTATGACCAAATGCTGGAACCGCGCTGGGTGATTTCGATGGGCTCCTGCGCCAACTCCGGGGGCATGTACGATATCTACAGCGTGGTACAGGGGGTGGATGCGTTCATCCCGGTGGATATTTATGTTCCAGGATGTCCGCCTCGTCCGGATGCATTCATGCAGGGCTTGAATCTGCTCCAGGATGCGATTGGCAAGGAAAGGCGTCCGCTGAGCTGGGTCATCGGCCCGCAAGGGGTCGAACGGTCGGACCGGTTATCGCAGCGGGATATCAACAGAGCCCGGAGAATGCGCGAGACCGTACTGCGTAGTCCCGACGAGGTTTGAACCTTGAGCGAGACTTCATCCAGCGTTGTCCTGGAACAGGACGTTCCCGATATTCTTGCGGAATTGAAGGATCGCTTTTGCGCGGCAATCGGGGCCACGCAGGAAACCTGCGATGGCATGCCGACGCAGTGGGTAGCGAGGAACAGCGTGTGCGATGTTTTGCGCTACCTGAAACTGGAGGTGCAGCGTCCTTATCGCATGCTGTATGACCTTACTGCCATCGACGAGCGCACCCGCATTCACCGGAGCGATCAGCCGTCGAGTGATTTCACTGTAATTTATCACTTGCTGTCGTTCGAGCGCAATGCGGACATCCGCCTCAAGCTCGCGCTTTCTGCCGACGATTTGCTGGTGCCCACCATTACCGGCATCTGGCCTGCAGCGAACTGGTATGAGCGAGAGATATGGGATATGTTCGGCATCGTTTTCACGGGGCATCCACACTTGCGCCGTATCCTGTTGCCCCCCTGGTGGAAAGGCCACGCGCTACAAAAGGACCATCCCGCTCGCGCCACGGAAATGGAACCTTTCCGGTTACCGCAGGATAAGGAGGATGCTGAGCAGGAGATGCTACGCTTCCATCCGGAAGAGTGGGGAATGCGGCGTGCACATGAAAGCACCGATTTCATGTTTCTCAACCTGGGACCCAACCACCCATCGGTGCACGGCGTCTTTCGCATCGTATTGCAACTCGATGGGGAAGAAATCATCGACGCCGTGCCCGATATAGGCTTTCATCATCGCGGCGCGGAAAAAATGGGTGAGCGTCAGTCCTGGCACACTTACATCCCCTATACCGACCGTGTCGACTATCTGGGAGGGGTGATGAACAACCTCCCTTACGTGCTGGCGGTAGAAAAACTGGCGGGCATCGAAGTGCCCGAGCGCGTAAAGGTAATACGCGTGATGATGGCTGAATTTTTCCGCATCGCGAGCCATCTGGTGTTCTATGGGACTTATGCGCAGGATCTGGGCGCGTTATCGCCTGTATTTTTCATGTTCACCGACCGGGAGCGGGTATTCGATATCGTCGAGGCTATTTGCGGCGGCCGCATGCACCCGAGTTGGTATCGCATTGGCGGCGTGGCGCAGGATCTGCCTGATGGGTGGGACCGACTGGTGCGCGACTTCCTCGATTATCTCCCCCCCCGGCTCGACGAGTATGACAAGATCGCGCTGGGCAATCGCATCCTCAAGGCGCGCAGCCGCGGTATCGGTACGTATACAGTGGATGAGGCGATTGAGTGGGGCGTGACGGGGCCGGGTCTGCGTGCCTGCGGTTTTGCATGGGATTTTCGCAAGGAGCGGCCTTACTCGGGCTACGAGCAGTTCGATTTCGATATACCCACCGGGCAACACGGCGATTGCTATGACCGCTGCGCAGTGCGCGCCGAGGAGATTCGCCAGAGCCTGCGCATCATCGAGCAATGCCTCAACCATATGCCGGCGGGAGCTTATAAGGCGGATCATCCGTTGACTACGCCGCCGCTCAAGAAGTACACCTTGCGCGACATCGAAACCCTCATCAATCATTTTCTGGGCGTGAGTTGGGGGCCGGTCATCCCGCCGGGCGAAGCATTCGTCGGCATCGAGGCGACCAAAGGCAACAATGGCTATTACCTGATCAGCGACGGCAGCACCGTGGCCTACCGCGTGCGTATCCGCACACCTTCTTTTCCGCACCTGCAAATGATTCCCCTGATCAGTCGCGGGCTGATGATTTCCGATCTGATTGCCATTCTGGGTAGCATTGATTTTGTCATGGCCGACGTGGACCGTTGAGGCGTAGATGCTGAGCGAAGAGGAAAAACAGGAAATAGAGGCGCAGTCGCAACACTACCCGACGACGCGGGCGCTGTGTATCGAAGCACTCAAGATCGTACAGGAGCACCGTGGGTGGGTGTCGGACGAAGGCATTGCGGACGTGGCTGAGGCGTTGCAAATGGCGGCGGCGGAATTGGAGGGAGTGGCAACTTTCTACAATATGATTTTTCGGAAACCGGTGGGCAGGCACGTGATCTTGCTGTGCGACAGCGTGAGTTGCTGGATCATGGGTTATGACCGGTTGCGTGAACATTTGCAGGCAAGGTTGGGTATCGGTCTGGGCGAGACCACCGCCGATGGCTGCTTTACTTTACTGCCGAATGTATGCCTTGGCGCCTGCGACCACGCGCCGGCGATGATGATAGACAGCACCCATTATCAGGACCTGGACCCTGACAGGCTGGATGAAATTCTCGCGAAATACCGGATGGAAGAAATAAGGGAAGAAAAAAAGGAAAAAAGAGAGCCCGCTGATGGAAACACCGCTGACCCATAACATCGCACCGGGAAAAATGCCGCCCGATCTCGCGCAGTATGAAAAGGCGGGAGGCTACGCGGCGCTGCGCAAAGCGCTGCGTATGGCGCCGGGCGACGTGACCGCGATAGTGAAAGAGGCAAACCTGCGCGGACGCGGCGGCGCAGGTTTTCCGACCGCGCAGAAATGGAGTTTAGTGCCGGTGGGGGACGACGCGCCCCATCCCAAATACTTTATCTGCAACGCGGACGAGATGGAGCCCGGTACGTTCAAGGACCGCCTGTTGCTCGAAGGCGACCCGCACCAGTTGATAGAAGGCATGATCGTAAGCGCGTATGCGATTCAAGCCGATATCGCCTACATTTTCCTGCGCTGGGCTTACAAGCTGGCAGCGCAGCGGTTGGAGCAGGCAATCGCCGAAGCGTACCGCCAGGGTTATCTGGGCAGGAATATCGCTGGTTCGACGTACAGCCTGAAGCTTCATCTCCACGTCAGCGCGGGGCGCTACATGTGCGGCGAAGAGACCGCGTTGCTTAACGCACTCGAGGGCAAGCGCGCCAACCCGCGGGCCAAGCCACCCTATCCCCAGATAAGCGGTCTATGGGGTAAGCCCACCGTCGTCAACAATGTCGAAACGCTATGCTGCGTGCCGCATATCGTGAACAAGGGCGCCGCATGGTTTAAAAACCTGAGCCGTAGCGGCGATGGCGGCACCAAGCTATATGGCGTGAGCGGAAGAGTGAAGAAACCAGGACTGTGGGAATTGCCGATGGGTACGCCCATCCGCGAAATCCTGGAAGAACACGCGGGGGGGATGCGGGATGGATACCGCTTCCGTGGTCTGCTGCCTGGGGGGGCGTCTACAGATTTCATGATCGCTGACCATCTTGATGTGGCAATGGATTTCGACTCAATGCAGGCGGCAGGTAGCCGCCTGGGTACCGGTACCATGATTATCCTCGACGACAAGACCTGCCCGGTCGGCATTCTGCACAATCTGGAACACTTCTTCGCGCAGGAATCGTGCGGGTGGTGCACGCCTTGCTGGTCGGGCCTGTCCTGGGTGGAACAGATACTGAAAGGCCTGGAAGACGGCGAAGGGCAAGCCTCGGATCTGGAACGGCTCCAGTCTCATGCGCGCCTGCTGGGTCCGGGGCATACGTTTTGCGCACTGGCGCCAGGCGCCGCAGAACCATTGCAAAGCGGCCTCAAGTATTTCCGCGACGATTTCGACCGGCACATCCGCGAGAAGCGCTGCCCTTGGAGGTCCTAAAGGTGAAGATGGCGACGATCCTTATCGACAATCGACCTTACCCGGTGAAAGAGGGAGAAAATCTGCTGCAACAATGTCTTTCGCTGGGGTTCAACCTCCCGTATTTTTGCTGGCACCCCGCATTAGGCTCGGTAGGCGCGTGTCGCCAGTGCGCCATCAAGCAGTTCAAGAACGAAGGGGACAAGCACGGCAGGATTGTCATGGCCTGCATGACGCCAGCCACAGACGGTGCCCGCATCTCGATCGAGGATCCCGAGGCGCGGGAATTCCGCGCAAGCATAATCGAATGGCTGATGATCAATCATCCGCACGACTGCCCGGTGTGCGATGAGGGCGGCGAATGCCATCTGCAGGACATGACGATCATGACGGGGCATACTTATCGCCGTTATCGCGGCCGGAAGCGTACATTTCACAACCAGAACCTGGGACCTCTCGTTAACCACGAGATGAACCGCTGCATCCAGTGCTACCGCTGCACACGCTTTTACCGCGACTACGCGGGCGGACGCGATTTCGATGCGCTGGTGCTGCGCAACGAGGTCTACTTTGGGCGTCACCAGGACGGGACTCTCGAAAGCGAGTTCAGCGGGAATCTGGTGGAGGTGTGTCCTACCGGTGTTTTTACCGACAAGTCCCTGAAGCAGCATTACACGCGCAAGTGGGATTTTCAGACAGCGCCTTCCGTATGCGTGCACTGCGGGTTGGGCTGCAACACCATCCCCGGCGAACGCTACGGCACATTGCGTCGAATTCACAATCGTTTCAACGGTGCGGTCAACGGCTATTTTCTCTGTGACCGCGGGCGTTACGGGTACGACTTTGTCAACAGCGAGCGGCGCATCGGGCGACCGGCCTTGCGCAAAAACCGAAGCGAACCATTGCAGCCTGTCAGCAAAGGCGAAGCAGTGCAGTTTTTGGCCGAATTACTGGCTAATGGAACCAGGATAATTGGCATCGGGTCTCCGCGCGCCTCGATCGAAGCCAATTTTGCGTTACGCACGCTGGTTGGGCCCGAACGGTTTTATGCCGGCGTTTCCGAACAGGACGGTCGTCTGCTCGCTTCCATGCTCGATATTCTCAGGCAGGGGCCCGCCCGTTCGCCGTCATTGCACGAGGTGGAGCTTGCCGACGCCGTTCTGGTGCTCGGCGAAGATGTAACCAATACCGCACCCCTGCTGGCGCTAGCGCTACGCCAGTCGATTCGTCGCCAGCCGCAGAAAATAGCCGAGAAGATGCGCATTCCCCATTGGAACGACTATGCGGTGCGCACAGCGGTGCAGCAGGAGCAGGGGCCGCTATTTATCGCCGCCTTTGCCGACACCAAGCTCGACGATGTTGCTACGGAGATGTTTCGCGGGGTTCCCGACGATTTGGCCCGGCTCGGGTTTGCGGTGGCGCATGCGATCGATCCCAGGGCTCCGCCGGTACCGGACCTGCCCGATGCGATGCGGACGCTGGCCGACACTATTGCGAAAGCGCTAAAGGCTGCGGAACGCCCTCTCGTCGTTTCCGGCATGGGCTGCGCGAATGAGGCTCTCCTCGAGGCGTCAGCCGCGGTGGCGTGGGCGCTATGCAACACGGGGCATCCGGCGGAACTTTGCTTCGCGGTTCCCGAATGTAACAGTCTTGGCGCGGCAATGATCGGCGGCGCCAGTCTCGAATTGGCGTTCGAGACAGTGCTCGGCACCGCTGCCTATACAGGGGTCGCGGCCGACACCGTTATTATCCTGGAAAATGATCTTTATCACCGCGCTGACGCTGCAGCAGTAGATCGGTTCCTCGCGGCAGCAAGGAACGTTGTCGTTATTGACCACATCAGCCATGCGACCAGCGCGAGAGCGGACGTGGTGCTGCCAGCCGGAACTTTCGCCGAGACAGACGGCACGCTGGTGAATACTGAAGGCCGGGCGCAGCGCTTCTTTCAGGTGTTCGTCCCCCAGGGCGATATTCAGGAAAGCTGGCGTTGGGCGCAAGACCTCATAACGGCAGCCGGGGCTGATAAAGACGATCCCTGGCTGAACCTGGACCAGGTTACTGCCGCCTGCGCTGCTTCAATTCCAGGATTACAACCCATTTTGCGAGCTGCGCCGACGGCAAATTTTCGTATTGGCGGCCAGAAGGTCCCCCGCCAGCCACACCGTTACAGCGGGCGAACCGCCATGCTGGCGAACATCGACGTGCATGAACCCGAGCCACCCGAAGATCCGGATGCGCCACTCTCATTCTCGATGGAAGGATATCCGAACCATCCTCCTCCGGCGCTCAATCCGCGTTTTTGGGCACCCGGTTGGAACTCGGTACAGGCACTCAACAAATTTCAGGACGAGGTGGGGGGGGCGCTCACCGGCGGGGATCCGGGTGTGCGTCTGATCGAGCCGCTACCCGCCGGAAAAGTCGAGTACTTTACCAACATACCGTCAGCATTCGAGCGACGCGGGGGCGAATGGCTGGTTGTGCCGCTTCGTCATATCTTCGGCACAGAGGAGTTGAGTGCGCTCGCGCCTGCGCTTGCAGAGCTTGCGGCAAAGCCATACCTTGCGCTCAATCCAGACGATGCGGCGGAGCTCGGCCTTGCCCCCGGGGATGACTCGCAAATGCAGTTACAACGGAATCCCAGCCAGACGTATAGGCTGCCGGTGCGGTTGGAGCCCGGGTTGCAGCGCGGCTCGGCCGGCCTGCCTGTCGGTTTGCCGCCATTGGCCGGAATCGAGATGCCGGCATGGGGCAAGGTGACAAGGGCGGGGAAGGAGACTTTATCATGAGCGAACTGGCTCTTGCCTGGTCAAACGTGATCCTGATTCTGGCCGTTGTATTCAGTTTCGCGGCGCTGCTATCCTGGATCGAGCGTCGCCTGCTTGGCGTCTGGCAGGACCGCTATGGGCCGAACCGGGTGGGTCCGTTCGGTTTGCTGCAGATCGCTGCCGATGCGATTAAGCTCCTCAGCAAGGAAGACTGGGTTCCGCCGTTTGCTGAAAAAGCCTTGTTCGTGCTGGCGCCGGTAATCATCGCCATCACCACGCTGCTTGCGTTCGCCGTAGTGCCCGTTGCGCCGGGCATCGGCGTAGTCGATCTGAACATTGGTTTGTTATTTTTCCTCGCCATGTCTTCGCTGGGGGTCTACAGCATTGTTCTGGGCGGATGGGCCTCGAATAACAAATACTCGCTGCTGGGAGGGTTCCGGGCGGCAGCGCAAATGTTGAGCTATGAAGTCTTCATGGGGCTTTCCCTGATGGGCGTGGTCATGCTGGCCGGCTCGTTCAACCTGCGCGATATCGTCGCGGCGCAGGGAGACTTGTGGTTTTGTGTTCCGCAGATCCTCGGGCTTATAACCTTTACCGTTGCCGGCATTGCCGAGGCGCGCCGGCTGCCTTTCGATTTGCCGGAGGCGGAAAACGAGTTGGTGGCCGGCTTTCACACCGAGTACTCGAGCATGAAATTCGGCCTGTTTTTCATTGGCGAATACGTCGGCGTCATTCTCATTTCCGCCATGATGGTGACACTGTTCTTTGGTGGCTGGCTTGGGCCGCTATTGCCTCCATTGATGTGGTTTCTGCTTAAAACCTTCATTGTCATCGGTTTCTTCATTCTTTTGCGCGCGTCGTTGCCGCGGCTCCGCTTCGATCAGCTGATGGCCTATGGCTGGAAAGTGATGCTGCCACTCACCCTGGTCAATTTGCTCGTGACAGGAGCAATCGTATTGGCATGGGAATCGTGAAAGCGCTGCGCGTGACCATGGCTTAAGGAGAAAAATGACATGTGGAATTCCCTGAAGACAATGTGGACCATCTTTTTGCACATGTTCCGGCGCCGGGTAACGATCCAGTACCCGGACGAAAAGCCTGTTATTCCGCCGCGCTGGCGCGGGCGCATCATCCTGAGCCGCGACCCTGACGGGGAAGAACGTTGTGTGGCCTGCTATCTCTGCGCCGCGGCGTGCCCGGTGGACTGCATCGCCCTCCAGGCTACGGAAGATCAATATGGCCGCCGTTACCCGTCATTTTTCCGCATCAATTTTTCACGCTGCATTTTCTGCGGCTACTGCGAGGAAGCGTGTCCCACCGATGCAATCCAGCTTACCCCGGATTTCGAAATGGGCGAATATGATCGGAAGAACCTGGTGTACGAAAAAGAGGATTTGTTGATCGACGGCACCGGGAAATATCCTGACTATAACTTCTACCGGATGGCGGGCCTTGCGATCAAGAACAAGGACAAGGGTGAGGCCGAGAACGAGGCGCCACCTGTGGATCCGCATCGCCTGTTGCCCTGAATTCCGAAGCAGATTTGGAAGTATGGAGCCGCAATGGAGTTCACATTTTATTTTTCCGGGGCCATCGCCATTGCTGCCACGCTGATGGTCGTCGTGGGCTTGAGCGCTGTGCATGCACTGCTCTACCTGATCGTCTCACTGCTCGCCGTGGCAATCGTATTCTATGTGCTGGGGGCACCCTTCGCCGCCGCACTGGAAGTCATCATTTACGCAGGCGCGATCATGGTGCTGTTCGTGTTTGTCATGATGATGCTCAACCTCGGCAAAGCAGCGGCGGCCAAGGAGCGGGACTGGCTGAATCCAGGCATGTGGAAGGGCCCAGCTGTCCTGGCGGCGCTGCTGCTGGCGGAGCTGCTTTATATCCTCACGCAAGACGGCCGCACACTCACCGGTACTGCCGTGGTGGATGCGAAGGAGGTCGGCATCATCCTTTTCGGTCCGTATCTACTGGGTGTTGAACTGGCTTCACTGCTGTTGCTGGCAGGATTGGTGGGAGCCTGTCATCTGGGATGGCACGAAGGCCGGCCCGGGAGTGGGGGCGACAATGAGAACGGCTGAGGCCATTGCCGCGATCCCCATGCATCACGGGCTGATGCTGGCGGCAATCCTGTTTGCATTGGGGATGATCGGTGTCCTGGTGCGGCGCAACCTGATTTTCATCCTGATGTCGATCGAGATCATGCTGAATGCGGCGGGGCTTGCCTTCGTGGTTGCAGGCGCCAGCTGGGGGCAGGCGGATGGCCAGGTGATGTTCATCTTTATCCTGTCGCTGGCGGCTGCTGAAGTTTCGGTCGGCCTGGCGTTGCTGCTGCTGCTGCATCGCCGCTTCCAGACGCTGGATGCGGACGCGGTCAGCAAGATGCGGGGATAACATGCTGTCCCTGCTCTGGCTTATTCCCACGCTGCCTCTGGCCGGTTTCCTGGTGCTGGCGCTTAGCGGAAGATATCTGGGGCATCGCAGTGTTGCGGTAATTGGGACGAGCTCGGTGGCTCTCTCAGCACTCATCGCCATCCTGATCGGGATAGACTTCATCGCTGCGCCACCGCCAGGCTTTGTCTTTCGGCAGGAAGCATGGACCTGGATTGCCGTGGCCGGTTTCTCCCCGAGGATCGGCTTTTATCTCGACGCGTTATCACTGGTAATGGTCCTGGTCGTGACCGTCATCAGTTTCCTGATCCACCTCTATTCCACGGAATTCATGATTGACGATGAGGGCTACGCACGCTTTTTCGCCTACATGAATCTCTTTGTCGGCTCGATGTGTATCCTGGTTCTTGCCGACAATCTGCTGTTTCTTTACCTTGGCTGGGAAGGGGTGGGACTTTGCAGTTACCTGCTCATCGGATTCTGGTATCGGGACTCCGCCAACGGGCGCGCGGCGCGCAAAGCGTTTATCGTAACCCGTATTGGCGATACCGCTATGGCGCTCGGCCTTTTTCTGCTGTTTACCCATCTGGGGACCCTTGATATCCAGCCGTTGATGCAGCGTGTGACGCAGCAGTGGCCGGAGGGGTCGGAACTCGCTATTCTCGCTGCAGCGCTTCTGCTTGGCGGTGCGGTGGGCAAATCTGCCCAGCTCCCGCTACAGACCTGGCTGCCTGACGCAATGGCCGGTCCCACGCCGGTGAGCGCGCTGATGCATGCTGCGACGATGGTAACGGCGGGCGTCTATCTGATCGCCCGCACACATGTGCTCTTTTCGCTTGCGCCACCCGTACAACTGGCGGTAGCAGTAATAGGCGCGCTTACCCTGCTGCTGGCGGGGTTCAGTGCACTTGCCCAAAAAGACATCAAGCGCGTACTCGCGTATTCGACCATCAGCCAGATCGGCTATATGTTCCTCGCGCTAGGGGTGGGCGCCTGGTCGGCAGCCATCTTTCACCTGATGACTCACGCCTTCTTCAAGGCTCTGCTGTTCCTGAGCGCAGGTGTAGTCATCATGAGCCTGCGCGAGGAACATGATATTTTCCGGATGGGTGGGCTGAGGAAAAAACTTCCAGTTGCATTCTGGACTTTTCTGATTGGCAGCGCATCGCTCGCGGCGTTGCCGCTCGTTACTGCGGGCTTCTACAGCAAGGACCTGATTCTTTGGCAGACCTGGTCACTGGCAGGAGGGAATCCATGGTTATGGGCCGCGGGATGGACAGGTGCAATACTGACCGGCCTCTACATCTTTCGAGTAGTGTTCCTCGTCTTTTTTGGCGAGGCGAGGACTGCGATGCCTCCCGAAACCAGACGGCCAGGGCTGCGCATAACTATACCGCTTATAGTTCTTTCCGCACTTTCTCTAGTCGGCGGATGGATTGAAACTCCACCTTTTCTCGGCAATTTAACGCTGTTTTCCGATTTCGTTCAGCATGCCTTGCCGCCGGCTCGGGTCGCTCATGACGGTAAAAATGACGAAACCATTCTGGAACTGCTGGCAATTGCTGCCTCTCTTGGCAGCATCGCGTTGGCGTACCTCTTGTTTTTGAGATATCCCGCCTTTCTCCATGGGCTGATGCTGATCCCGGCATTGGCAAGAATCCGGAAGTTCTGGCATTTTGGCTGGGGTTTCGACTGGTTTTACGAGTTCCTGTTCGTCCGGCCCTATATCTGGCTTGCGTACGCCGATCGGAACGACGTGATCGACAATATCTACAAAATGGCGATTTCATTCACACTGAGGTGGCTCCAGAAGGTCGATCGGCGCGACGTGATCGACTATATCTACAGCGGTCTGGCCGAGCTTTGTCTGTTTCTCTATCGCGCCTTGAGTGCAACGCAAAGCGGACAGGTACGCCGTTATGCGGCCGCGGTAGCCGCCGGATCGATCGGTATTATATTCATCGGGATATTCGCATGATTCTCTCCACATTAATTTTCATCCTGGTGGCCGGCGGCGTGCTGTCATGGGTGGCTGAACGCTGGCGCCCAGGCTCTGCGAAGTGGGTTGCGCTGGCTACGGTGGGCATCGAGCTCGTATTGACCATATGGCTTTGGCTGCAGTCTGCCAGCGCTATGGCTCTTCCCGCTCACGGAGGGTGGCTTGCCGAGACCAGGGCGGAGTGGATTCCGCGTTTCGGAGTGAGCTTTCATCTGGCCATGGATGGAATAAGCCTCATCCTGGTCGTGCTGACCGCTTTTCTGGGGGTGGTGTCGGTGGCATGTTCCTGGACGGAAATTCAGGAGCGTGCCGGGTTCTTTTACTTCAACCTGCTATTGACTCTGGCAGGGGCGGTCGGCGTATTCCTTGCACTGGACCTGTTTCTGTTTTTCTTTTTCTGGGAGCTGATGCTGGTGCCGATGTATTTCATGATTGCGATCTGGGGCCATGAGAAGCGGCAGTATGCATCGATCAAGTTTTTCATTTTCACCGAGGGGAGCGGTCTGTTCATGCTGGTGGCGATTCTTGCGCTGGTATTCATCCACTACCGCAGCACCGGAGTCCTGACATTCGATTATTTCGAGCTGTTGAATACGGCCATGTCTCCTTCCACCGAGCTGTGGATCATGCTCGGCTTCTTCATTGCATTCGCGATCAAGACGCCCATCGTGCCATTTCACACCTGGCTGCCGGACGCACATACCGAGGCGCCGACAGCAGGAAGCGTGATTCTTGCAGGGGTGCTACTGAAAACCGGAGCCTACGGGCTATTACGCTTCGTTGTTCCGCTATTTCCCGAAGCGGCGGGCTATTTTGCCCCGGTGGCGATGACGTTGGGAGCAATCGGAATTCTCTATGGGGCTTTCCTGGCGTTCGCCCAGACAGATTTCAAGCGCCTCGTGGCCTACACCAGCGTGAGTCACCTGGGCTTTGCGGTGGTCGGGATATTCGCCTGGAATCCCTGGTCGCTTGGGGGGGCCGTGATGCAAATGATCGCGCACGGCGTCAGTACGGGAGCGCTGTTTGTAATTGCTGGCATTTTGCAGGAACGGGCGCACACCCGCGATATGCATCGCTTTGGAGGCGTGTGGAGCGTCATGCCGCGCCTGGCGGCAATGGGATTGTTTTTTGCCATTGCCGCGCTTGGGCTGCCGGGAATGGGTAATTTCGTCGGGGAATTCCTGGTACTGATGGGATTATCCAGCGTCAACAGCGTGCTGGCGTCCGTCGCGGCCGTGGCATTCGTAACCAGTGTCGTGTATGGGCTTGCGCTCGTGCAGAAAATTTTTCATGGCGAGAATACGCATGATTGGCAACTAAGTGATCTGTCAGGCCGAGAAATGGCGACCCTGTATTCAATGGCGGCCATTACCCTATGGCTGGGGCTGTACCCGCAGCCGGTGCTTGATACGGCAGCGCTCGCCATCGATGGTCCGCGGAACATTGCGACCGGGCAATATCACTCGGGTGCCGAATGATCCTGACGCACTCCGATCTGATGGTCTTGCTGCCGCTCATCATCGTTGCGGCAAGTGCGGTATCGGTGATGCTCGTCGCCGGTTTTTATCGCCGCTCGCAGCCAGTGATGGTGCTGACGCTGCTTGGACTGATTATCTCCCTTGCGGCGTTGCCTTTGGCGGCGAGCGTCGGGCCGCGCCAGGTTACCCCGCTACTGATCCTGGATAACTACGCGCTGTTCTACATGGGCCTCATCTTTGCTGCAACCTTTGTCGTTACTATTCTTTGCTATCGCTATTTCGGCGGCCGGGAAAGCCATCATGGAGCTCTTTATATCCTGCTGCTGCTGGCTGCGCTCGGCGGTGCGGTGCTGGTGGCGAGCAGCCATTTCGCCTCGCTTCTGCTCGGGTTGGAGTTGCTCAGCGTTTCGCTTTTTGCGCTGATAGCCTACCCCCGAAGCGCCGAGCGTCCGCTTGAAGCAGGCATTAAATACCTGATTCTGGCAGGTTTTTCTTCCGCATTCCTGTTGTTCGGCATGGCGTTGATCTACGCGCAATTGGGTACGATGCAGTTCGCGCAAATCGGCGCCATGCCTGCCGTCTTTGAGCAAGAGCTCGGCGCTTATGGACTTACCGGGCTTGCGCTGATCCTGGTTGGCGCCGGATTCAAGCTCGCGCTGGTGCCCTTTCATATGTGGACCCCAGACGTGTATGAAGGTGCGCCCGCACCGATATCCGCGTTTATCGCAACGGTTTCGAAAGGTGCCGTGCTTGCCATGCTGCTACGTTATTTCATCGTGGCGGACGCGCACCAGTCGCAATCCATCGTTATGGCGCTGAGCCTGGTCGCGGTCGTTACGATACTGGCAGGAAACCTGCTCGCATTGCGCCAGGACAACATCAAGCGGATTCTTGCCTATTCGTCGATCGCGCAGCTTGGGTACCTGCTGGTCGGGTTTCTGGCGTTTGGCTCGATGGCGGTCGAGGCAGTATCCTATTACCTTGCAGCCTATTTCGTTACCATGCTCGGCGCTTTTGGTGTTGTTACCGTATTGTCCAGGGGCACGCCGGATCAGGACAGCGATATGCTCACTGATTATGCCGGCTTGTTCTGGCGCAGGCCCTGGCTCGCCGGCGTATTTACCGCCATGCTGCTGTCACTGGCCGGGATTCCGCTGACGATGGGGTTCATTGGCAAGTTCTACCTGCTTGCAGCCGCAGTCGGTGCCTCCTTGTGGCTGCTCGTCATCGTTCTGGCGATTGGCAGCGCGATCGGGCTGTATTACTATTTGCGCGTTATTGCAGTCATGTGCGCATATAACCCGGAGACAATTCCTGAACAAGGCACATCCGCGGTACCGGCTTCGCTGGCGGAAAGTGTAACACTGGCGTTGCTGGCATTACTTCTGATAGGGCTGGGCGTTTCTCCGGGCCAGTTCATCCACGTGCTGGAAACGACGGTTGCGCATCTGACTTGATTATATTTATAGCTGTACTCATAGCTTCAGTGATTCTACATATCCGGTCATTTCAAAATAGCCGCGGCCCGCAGGCCTGCCGTCGCGGCTGATCCTGACCGCGCCTTCCCAATAAACGGCCCCTGTCGATTGCCGCGAATCGAGCTCCTGGTCGTCTTGCAGCGGCGTAAGCAGCCATACGGTCGAGCCGGTTTGAATTCGCATTTCTACCGGATAAACAGCGTCGGTGTGGGGGGAGCGCCAGGTACGCTGCGGCTGGAAGCTCACCTGTTCTGGCTCAAACCGTGTAAAGTGGCCCGCAGCATCCCGGATTCCGGCGTATGCCCATACTTTACGACCGTCTTTCCCGCGAATCAGAAATGCCATCAGGGAAGAGCCGTCGTCGAGGTTGGCCCCTACCCAATCCCACCCCTCGGCGCTGGGATCGAGATAGGCGGTGGACCACTCATGGTCGAGCCAGGCAATACCTTTGACCGCCATCTCCTTATCGTTGTGAGTAACGGTTCCTGTTACTTGCAGTTGCGGTTCACTATAATAATAACTGGCTTGTTCCGGTCGCGGCCCTTTGTGTGAAAACCCGTTGTCATCCTGCAGCATTGGCTTTTGCGTGGGTGTCAGCGAGAAGCGCAACGTGAAGTCTCGCGCCTTTATAGTCGTCTGGTAGCGTCCGTTTTCTTCGCGCAGCATGTACCAATCGCCCAGTTTTACATCCGTATCGCCTTCTTTGGTATAAGCCAGGCCGAGGCCCTCGCGCGCGCTTTTCTGGTCGTGCAGCAGTTTACCTATCTCAGGGTCCGATAACGCCGCATGTGCAATGATGAGTTGATTCGGAGCAAAGCGGCTCGGATTGCTCCGGTTGTGTTCGGTTGCCACACGGAAAAACGTGACCTGGAAGCCGAGTGGTTTTTTATCCGGTGTTTCCAGCCAACCCGTGACATACCACCACTCGTTGCGGAAGTCGGGATGGGCCCCAAAATCCTGCGGAAAGACGAGGGGCACATCCGGGACAACCTGGGAAAACCTGGGCGGCTCAGCAGAGGCGCGTGTCGCCAGGAACCCGGCTATCAATAACGTAACGGCCAAGCTCAGTAGTCGCGTCGATTTCCTCGCAATGCCGAAGAGCCGGCATTTCCGCTTGCGAGAAGAGCCGATATGGGCAGCGCTGCATTTCAAAATTTCCATCACCAATCCTCCCTTACTGCACGTATTGCGTTGCCTGATACCGCATGGCGGCCCGATAGCAGCGCGGTCAAAGCGGCCGATGCCGTTAATACGAAGGCTACGGCCAGCAATCCTCTCCATGGCATGTTCAACTGCATGGTCCAGTGGAATGATTGAGGGTTGACAATGAAGACGAGAATCAGGCTGATGCAACCGCCAAGCGCGAAGCCGAGCACAATGCCAAGCACGGTAACCAGGCCTCCTTCTACCGCCAGCATCGACAGGATCTGGCGGCGGGTCGCGCCGATGTGGCGCAGCATGCCGAATTCCTTGCCGCGTGCTAAAGCTTGCGCCGAAAAACTTGCTGCCACTCCGAGGAGGCCTATGACGATCGCAACCATTTCCAGCAGGTAGGTCACCGCAAAGCTTCGGTCGAAAAAGTTCAGGCTGGAGGCGTATATTTCTCCGGGTTCGGAGAATTCCAGCGCATCGCCGAACGGCAGGCGTTTCATCGATGCAATCGCCTGCTCAGGTGTAACGCCCTCTTGCAGCCAAAGCGCAGCATCATTTACCTTGTTGTCCCCGGACAGCGCCTGGTAATCCGCCAGTCGCATCTGTATCGCGCCGAATTGCCGCCCATAATCGCGCCATACCCCGGCAACGACGAAAACGGGAGAAGGTGTTGCTATTGGCAACGTTACCCGTGTGCCTGGCGTATAGCCATATAGATCAACCATTGCTTCAGATACCCAGATCGGTATCGCGTCCTTCGGAAGCAGGGCAGGCAGGATCGCCTCGCCCGTTATCGGCAGGGTATTGCCCGGATCGGCCGCGTCAATGGGGCGAGCCATCAGCGCGATGCTGGGGCGGCGTGGATCGAGCGTCAGTTGGGACGAGCGGAAAAAGTCTGCACGAGAGATACCGGGCAGGGCCGCGAGCGCTTCCTTTTCAACTGGGGTAAGGCCACGCGTATCTCCGCTCGTTGCCGTCTTTACGTATAACTGGGCTGGCAGGATATGTTTCAACCAATCGTCGACCGAAACGCGAAAACTGGAGACCATGATTGCCATCGATACCATCAGCGTAAAGCTGGCCAGGACGCCGCCCAGCGCGATAGAGGCCTGGTTGGGGGCATTGGCCAACCGGGCCAGCGCCAATAACGGCATGGCTCGGGATGTGCGTTTGCTTATCGCGGAAAATACAGCGGAGAAAATCAATGCTGACAGACGCGGCATGAGCGCAATACCGCCTATCAGCAACAGCACCACCGCAAGATAGCCAAAGATCGGCAATTCAAAAATTGGGGGCAACTGCGTGAGCACCCCCGCCAACGCCAGACATACTATGGCAGGCCAGGACGTGGCCAATTTCGAGAGCGCGGCATCTTCACTACCGGATTTCAGCGCCGGCGCCGGTTTGGCGGTTGCTGCTTCCCAGGCCGGCGCGGCACTACCCAGCAAGGTGGTGCTTAGCCCCAGAAAAAAAAGGAACGTCGCTACCACCGGGTCAAAATGCACGCTCGGTTTCACTCCTGAAAAAAATCCGCTTCCCAGGTCTCCGCCAAAAACATGCAACGCGGTAGCGGCCGCTACGTAACCCAGGGCGAGGCCCAACAGCGAACCAACGATGCCAAGGGCGCCGCCCTCAAGCAGAATTTGACCCAACAGTTGCCGCCGTGTTAGTCCGAGTACACGCAACAAAGCGAATTGATGGCGCCGCCGAACGACCGAAAGCGCCTGCGTCGAAAATACCAGGAATGTGCCGGTGAACAGCGCCACCATGGCGAGCATGTTCAGGTTGACGCGATAAGCGCGCGACATGTTGGCAACGCGGGTTTCCTGATCTGCAGGTTCCGTGACCAGAAATTGTCCGCGCAGTTTCAGTTCCTGTTCAAGCGCCGCTTTGAATGGGGCATGACCGATACCTCGCACCAGTTTCAATTCGATGCGCGATAACTGGCCGATACGCTGGAAGCGCCATTGCGCCGCGCCGATATCCATCACGCCGATGCGTTGCCCGGCGCGGGCTCGCGTCAAACCGCCGGCAACCCGTAGTGTGATAGCTTGGGTTCCGACACGTAATTGCAGCGGGTCGCCTAATTTTACGCCCAGCCATTCCATTGCCGCAGGAGACAGGAAGATGGCGTCATCCGCCAGGATATCGAAGAGTTTGTCTTCGGCCGGGATGCCGATCAGGTCCGGCGTCATGACCGAGGCGCGAAAAATATCCAGCCCGAGAATTTTCAGGGTGGCGCCCTTGTTTTCGTCGCGATTGCCGGGAATGGCGACATCGAGCTCCAACACCGGATTGGCGAGTTCGACACCCTCACGATCCACCAGAACCGGGAAAAGTGATTCGTCGAAGGTGGCTTGTGCGCCTCGCACCTGAAGGTCGGATTGACCGGAAATACTTCTGGCGGCGGCCGAAAATTCATTGAAGGCGGCCGCGTTGATCAGATGTATCGCAAACCCAAGCGCCACCCCTATCGCGATTGCGATGACGGCAACTGTGGCTTGCGACCGGTGGGCCCGCCATTCGCCCCACAACAACCAGCGGGACAGCGCGCCGCTATGCGTCAGCTTCGCCATCTGCTTTGGCGTGAAACTGCCGAACTTTCCGGATTTAATGGATGCAATCCATCTTTTGTCAGCACCAGCACGCGGTCTGCGGTTGCCGCCGCTGCGTGCGAGTGGGTAACAATAATGCCGGAGGCACCATTCGCCTTGATTTCGGCGCGCATTAGCGTGAGGATGTCGTGTGCCGTATCCGGGTCGAGGTTGCCCGTGGGTTCATCCGCCAGGATCAGCTTCGGGCGGTGAACCAGCGCCCGGGCGATTGCGACGCGCTGCAACTCGCCTCCCGACAGTTGGCGCGAGAAGTGGTCTCCTCTTCCGCTTAAGCCAACAGCGAACAGCATTTGCTCGGTTCGTTCCGTGGCCTCTTCAGCCTGGATACCGTTCAACAGCAAGGGCAGGGCGACGTTCTGGCTCAGCGTTAAATGCGGCAGGATGTGAAAAGCCTGAAAAATGAAGCCGAATTCCTTGCGTCGCAGTCGCGTTGCGGCATCGTCATCCAATGATGACATGGCGATGGCGTCAATCAGTACCTCACCCGAGTCCGGGGTATCCAAACCAGCGATCAGATTCAACAGTGTGGATTTACCGACGCCGGATTCGCCCATGATCGCTACATACTCGCCAGCGTCGAGAATATAGGATAGATCGGCTAACACTCGCCGTCCGCTCGCATAGGCTTTTCCGATATGGCGCAGTTCCAGCATGATGGACTCTAACTGCCCGCGTGCCGGATGGAGCGGTACGGAGCCATATACCGTAACGATGGCGATAACGATAGCTGCGCCGCATCCGCAAGGCAGGCATGATAAAAGACAGGAAATGAAAATTGCATGAGACTGTTCATTGGGAAGAAAGTCCTTATTGTAACCGCGTTAGTGTTTAAAGAACCTCCGGCTCCGGATAAGTCCCGTTATTGCCGGTCGGGCCCAGCTGAGCTACCGGTTGAGCGTTCCTCGCAGGATTTACTCAGAGATTGCTTTGGCAGCCTGTCGGACTTAAAGGAAATGGGCTGCAAAAGCGTCTCGCTGGTTCATATTTCGCCGTTTTTTCGGTCAATGGAATAACTATTGGCCTTCAAAATCCGCAAAACCTGTCCTCACCCGGTCACTTTTTCGCTGCGATCCTTCAAGTCCGACAGGCTGCTAGCCGTTCAGGTGCCCTTCCTCCGGTGGCTTCACGGTTCTAAACATCCGAAGCAATAGCAAGTCATAGATAATTTTCAGCCCGCCTGCGATAACTAGTGACCAGCCGAAGGATGATATGCTCAGTAGATACCCGGCCAGAAAAGGACCCGCGGCGGATGCCAGGCTGCGCGGGACCGAAGTCATACTCGCTGCCGCCGCGCGTTCCGCGGCGGGCACGATCGCCATTACATATGAGCTTCGCGCCGGCACATCCATTTGTGAAAGACCGCTCCGTATAAGCAATAGTGCAATTGCCCAACCCAATGTCGGCATGAATGGAATGAGAATCAACAGTACATTCGCGGGCAAATGCGTAAATACCATCGTATTTATCAATCCAAACCGGTTGGCAATGCGAATCGCCGCAAGATAGGAGAGCGCGGAGAATATCCCGGTCCAGAAAAAAATAGCCATTGAAATGGAAAGCTGAAACTTCTGGAACAACCATAACGCGAGCATAGCCTGCACGACGAAGCCGCCGCCGAATGCATCCAGGCTGAATAGCGCAGCGAGAGTATAGACGATTTTTCCGGATTTCTTTAATGGAGCGGGGCGGGTCTTGTTTACGGCTCCCGTCTCGGTAGACCCCGTTTCTTCCGGCAGGGTTGCATAAATTGCCGCGCACAACAATCCTATTATGCCGTACAACACAAACATGGCTTGCAATGCGTCTCTGGCATCGATTTGGATTGAGGCCGCTGCAAAGTCAGGTAGTCCGGCAGCCAGCGCCCCGGCGGCCGCCACAAGGGCGCCGACCATGCTATATCGCACGAAAACGGCGGTGCGCTGGCGGTCGCTAACAAACCGAGAGAGAACCGCATGCTCAAGCGGTAAAAACAGGCTTACGTCGCCGCTGGAAGGGTTCAATGTCCCTACGAAAGCCACCAGCAGCAAGGGCCAGAATTCAGTAATAGCCGCAAAGCTGAAGCCGGTTGCGGCCATCAGCGCGGTCGCCGCCAGCAACAACGTCTTATAAGTGAAGCGATAGGCCTGGAAACCGGCCAATAATGTCACGATGCCGGAGCCGATCAGGGTGGCGGTCGTGATGGTGCCAACCTGAAACGGGTTCATACCCAGTTCGATCAAATAGACCGGCAGCAGCAGACTGACGTAACCGTCGCCGAAGGCCCGCAGGCCGCGAACCCATAAAATACGGGTGAGAATGGGTGAATTCATTTCAGCTCCAGGCTCAATGGCGAAATACCAGCAAGATGTATATCACGAGCATGCTGAATTCATCTCTTCCGATAGTTTTCGGTAGAGCGGCGTTGTCCTGGTTGGTGGATGGCTACATAATATTGGCAGTAGGGCAGGCGCCAGCGTTTGGCTCAATTTGCCAGGAAATCTGTGCAGTCATTGCAGACTATCAAGGTTCAATCTCATGAAATTTGCCAATACGCCCGAAACGCGGGAAAGGCGCATCCGGAACGCGCTTTGGGGGCTTTTTATTGGCGATGCGCTGGCAATGCCCGCGCATTGGTTTTACAGCCTGAGTAACATCCAGCAATATTTCGATGGTGGTATCAGAAAATATGAGGCAGCGCCTCATCCTCATCCTGAAAGTTTCATGGTTGGGATGACATACTCGCCGGATGTTGAAACCGCAAATCGCCTGGGTCGTTCCTATGACATTCTTCAAGAACACGTCCGTTTCTATGAAACCAGTTATAGTCCGGCGGGGACAGCGTCCACAGGGGCATGATCATGGGGCTGATCGCCGGCACGGCCAATGACGCCCTGCCAGAGCATCTCATAAACAAATTGCTTGCTCACGGCGAATTGAACGTCGAGATTGATGCATTCGTAGATGTCGCGCTGCGGGGAAACGCTATCTGACCGGTATTCCAGACGTTCTTTAATTTCGTTCGTAGTTTGTCTCAGGTTCCTGGATATTGTCGGCCTGGCAATTTTCAGTGAAAATAATTCGTAAGCAGAAAGACAAGTTTTGCCAGCAATTCAGATGAGTAAACCTGGTGGGAGAGGAAACCATAATGCGGCACTTACGTGCGATTAAATATTCTATTGGCGATCGAAATACAAGGTTCGTGGCCTATTGGGTCACCGTTGTGGTGGGGTCGTGTCTCATCGCGATAAATCAGGGCATTCCACTGCTTTTGGGAGAACCGATGACGGTCGGGCGATGGATTTCGGCCTGTATCACTCCCGTGGTTCCGTTCCTGGTGAGTTGCCATGGACAAGGTATGAAGAAGACAAGCTAGCGGTTTGCTTCGCAAGATTAAAGCCGCAATACTTTAGAGTGGGTGGTGATGGCCTGAAGTGACTCAATCCAGGTTCGCCGTTGAGTCGAGGCAACACGCGAGGACATGCGATCAGTCCTCGCGCTGCAAAATTTGCCATGCACGTCGTTCCGGCGGAAGCGATACCCTACGTTTGCTCTCCGCAATGGAAGGTGGCTTGTTATCCCAAAGTCTATAACCTATAAAGATTGAGGCAGTATTCGTTTATCAGTGCTCAGTTAAGCAATCAATTTCAAACTCGCGCCAAAAGCGGCTTCTATCAACCTTATGCTGTGAGGGACCTTATGAGACTGCTTCTTTTCGGATCATTGTTTCCCGCCATGAGCCGTCTTATATTTTCCGGGATGCTGCTCTTCGGATTCGCGCCGTCCGTTGCGCTGGCCCAAGCTCCGGCACCCGTTGAGAGGACGATGGAAAACATGCTTTCGGCTATCCAATCCAATTCATTGGCAGCTTTTGTATCCTCCGGAGACCCAGTATTCAAAGCGGGCATAACAGAAGAAATATTCGATAACATAAGCGAATCTCTCGGCTCCCACCTCAAGCAAGGCTATACCGCCAAATTTCTGACCCAGCTGAATCAGCAGGGTTTCACGGTCTACTTATGGAAGCTGGAGTTCAAGGATGCCAGTGACGATGTCCTTGTCAGCGCTGCCATAAAGGATGGGAACGTCAGTGGATTCTGGTTGCGGTAGTCCTCCATGATTGGAGGCACCTTTTGCGAAGTGAGGATTGGTGATCGGCGGTGGAAACTCGTAAGGCACTGATTCGGTCTAATAAGCGTTACATGAATTGAAATTGGGAAAATCGAAGGGGTGGCGTACGCCTTGAGGGAATTTAGGGTCTGAGCGCTTATAAAATTAACCGGCCAGCACAATTTTTAAGGGTAATCTTCAGCCATACGAGGATTCCATGAAAAAGATTCAATCTGTCTGTCTTGTTGTCATCTTGCTGGGTTCGATTCCCGGCGACCTGACATGGGCGCGCGGCGGGGTCGGTGGGGGGCAAATGGGGGGTGGGCGCGTTGGAGGCGGAAACGTTGGAGGTGGCCACTTCGGAGGTGGCCACTTCGGGGGAGGCCACGGAGGCCCAGGTTTCAGGGGAGGGGGAGATGGAGGTGGCCCCTGGATGGGAACGCATCGCGATGGAATGCACTGGGGAGGTCATCACCGCGGCCACCGCGGCCATGGTTATCGCGGATATGGATACGGTTTTGGCGGGTATGGCTTGGGGTTAGGTTTGGGCTATGGCTTGGGTTATTACGGGTATGGCTGGGGTCCGCCTTATTATTACCCACCCTACTACACATCTCTACCTGCGACTGTCGTGCCCCCGGCGCCGCTAGTGTATATACAGCGTCCCGATACCGTACCGCCCACGTCGGGGCCCGTATTACCATCCAATTACTGGTATTACTGCGAGAACCCGGAGGGTTATTATCCCGAGGTTAAAGAGTGCACCGAGGGTTGGCTGCAGGTTGCGCCTCGACCGCCTGATCAATGAACCTAAATCCGGTAGTTGAACGCTCATTTGATAGATCAGTGTTATGATTAATAACAATATTTCGTATTACTTGACGCTCACCTTCCGGGTGAGAGCGCTACGAGGTGAATTGCACGGTTTTTGCGGCACATGGCTGCGTTGCAACTTCTTGGAATGGAACGGCGCCCCGAAGCGCCGCCCGAGGGGCTCCGCGCAGCGGGGATCGGGCAGCGCAGGGGATGCCGGGATCGCGTTCCACACGCAAAGGGGCGCCCGCATCCCGCTTCGGGGTCGCACCTTCCTGCGGAAGGCACTGCTCCGCCCTGCGCGATCGTATTCCGCGTCGTTGCGCCTTGCCCTGCACCCCAAAAACCGTACACTTCTCCCCGCCCAACTACCGATTTAGGTTGAAAGGAACGCCGTTATGTATAACATGCTCAAAAGGTCCGCTTTGCTGTTGTTATTCTCGCTGGGGGCGTGCGTGAGCATACCGTCGGGTCCCAGCGTAATGGTTCTGCCAGGGTCGGGTAAAACCTTCGATCAGTTTCGAAATGACGACTTCTACTGTAAACAATATGCCAGTCAGCAAGTTGGCGGTGTAACGCCGAACCAAGCCTCCGTTTCCAGCGGGGTAGGAAGCGCCGCCGTTGGCACAGGGCTTGGCGCGGCGGCTGGCGCGGCTTTGGGTGGCGGAACCGGCGCCGCGATTGGCGCGGGTAGCGGCTTGTTGGGCGGGGGGTTGGTGGGAAGCAGCACCGCCAGCGAATCAGGATATATTAATCAGCAACGCTACGATATGGGTTATATACAATGCATGTACGCCAAAGGTAATCGCGTCCCGATAGCCGGCCAGATCATGGACAACGCTTCCATGAGCAGCCCTCGTCAGAGTATAAGTGCGCCGCCCCGCGCAAGCGATTCACGCCGTTCTCCCCCTCCACCGCCTCCGGGTAATCCTCCACCTCCACCCCCGCACTGAAGCGCTGGTGGGCTCTGTTGCTAATAGCAGCTATTAGCAATTATTCGTAACGTAAAAAGTCCTCTGCCAGCGAGTCAGCGCCGTAGCGCCTGATCAGCGATTCAATCTCCGAAAGCAAGGTCTCGTCTTCATCGTCTTCCAGGACGCCATCCCCGACCAGCCTGGCTGGCAGGCCCGAGGCGATGGCTTCTCTTATCGTTTCCAGCGTAGGCGGATTCTCCCGATTCTCATCGTTCATCACAGCGTCAATCACCCGCGAAAGCGGCTCGCTGGCAGTGTTACGGGAAAAGTCGATAGCGAGTGCATCGCCCCCGAATTCCTCGATCAGTAGGTCGAGTTCGTCAAGCAGCGACGCGTCGATATCAACATGGTGCAGCCGCTCCGCTTCGTTCAAAGAAGCGGGCAACAAACCGGCGATAAAGGCGCGCACCGAAGCGAGTGTTGCAGGTTGCTCGGCATCCGGATCGTTGACCTGGCTCTCGATAAGCGCCGACAGATTGGGGCTGACGTAAGTGGCAATATCAATCGAATTTTGAATCATGGCGTTTTCCCCGGTACGGAATGCTCGAATGGCTGTGCATGAAGGTGCTTGACCTGCTTAAAAAAAGTGGAGTTTTGGCTAGTATTTACCTTCTCCAACAGCTGCGTCAGACCTTGGTTGTGCAATGGAAGATGTCATGTTCCTCAGTTTAGGTCGCATGAAAAAAAAGTCAATGTCCGGCCATGTGCTTTTACACTTGAAGTTGAAGCTGCTGATCGTTTTGCCGCCATCTCATCCGGAAGTTCATGGCTAAACGGTAGTACGACCTAAAGGTATATGCTAATGTATTTGTTCTCTCGAACTTGGGAAGATAGGCGATTTTTTCGAAAATTGCGGTGATGTCGGCGGCGCATACGAATATTTTACGGTTCAACCTCATTGAACATATTGGTAGACTATCGCGGAGAGGAGTTTTCTTGCGCTTGCGCGATAAATCCGGTACATCGAGGGGCGTATAGCAGGGTCAGTGTCGGCACAGTACGTTTGATTTGCACTTGACAGGTCTTGCGGGTTCTCCTATAGCTATTAATAGGAGATTCGTTTTGAGTAAGGGTAAATACGGCAGATCAAGAATTTACTAAAGGAGGATCAGGTCTTGCCAGCCCAATTTCCAAGGCATTTGAATACATGTGAATATCGGCATTTACCGCTCCAGAAGCGGTTGCTGAGCGTGCCAAAGAATGATGTTTCCGAGGATAGCAATGTATCGAAATATTCTGGTTCCAGTTGACGGTAGTCCAACCTCCAACCTTGCAATACAGGAAGCCGCCCGGCTTGCCCAACACCAAGAGCAAAGTGTGCACTTGAGGCTGGTGCACGTAGTGGCTGACATTCATCTTATGGACGCAAACAGCTATATCAATTACGATGAGATGAAAGAAATAGAAACGAGCATTGGCAAAAAAATACTGGCACAAGCACAAACGTTGGCGCGGCAAGCAGGCATGGCAGCTGAGGTAAAGCTGCTCGAGGCCGGTGGCGAGCGCATCGCCAGCATCCTCGTGGCGGAAGCCAAACGCTGGCCAGCCGACTTGATCGTCATCGGGACCCACGGCCGCTCCGGCTTCAGCCGCGTTTTGTTTGGCAGCGTTGCCGAAGGGGTAGTGCGCACCGCCCATACACCCGTGTTACTGATTCGCGGCGCATAGATCAGATCCGGGTAAAATGCTAATATCATCCCAGCTCATTATGACGCCATGCCGTCCCGTTTACTCTGGGGGGGCTGCACAATATGAATCATCGAGAGGACATAGCCATGAAATTCCAACTACAAATCACGACACGCGATGTTCCCCATTCTGAAGCGCTGGAAAGCCATATCCGGCAAAAAGCGGAAAAGCTCGAGACGTTTTATTCGAATATCATTTCATGCCGCGTAGTAATCGAGGTTCCGCACAAACACAAACATCAAGGCCGCGCGTTCGATGTGCGTCTCGATATTACCGTGCCGGGCAAAGAGCTTGTGGTGACGCGAGAGGCAGATGAGGATGTGTATATTGCGCTGCGGGATGCATTTGGCGCCGCTAAACGCCAGCTTGAAGACTACGGCCGCCGCCAGCGGGGAGACATCAAGGCGCACGCGCCTGTGCTGCGCGGGAAAGTAGTGCGTCTGGTAGCAGAGGAAGATTATGGATTCATCGAGACGCCCGACGGGCAGGAACTATACTTTCATCGCGAAAACCTCGCTAACGTCAATTTTGATCAACTGGCGGCAGGCAGTGAGGTGCAGTTCCTGGAGGATATCGGCAGTGAGGGCTTTCAGGCGAAACGGGTGAGCACGGGTAAGCGCCATGCCGAAGAAGGCGAGGAAGAGGAAGAGTAAGAAATGACCGGCAAACTGTAAATCATGAATAAACAATAGGGAATCCGGCTGCTTGCAGAATTATTCGAAAAGGTGAAGGCGCTGACTTGAAAATGAGCTTGAAAATGAGCCGTTATCTGTGCAGACCGGGGCCGGGCGCGTGACAGCCAAGCTGGCTGCTGGAGACGCGCTGATTTTCGTGGACGTGCAGAACGATTTTCTTCCTGGCGGCAGCCTCGCCGTGCCTGCCGGTAACGAGATCATTCCGATACTCAATCGTTACATAGCGCTTTTTCATGCATATGGGTTGGCTATTTTCGCCACTCGCGATTGGCATCCGCCGGACCATTGCTCCTTTATCGAACAGGGAGGGCGGTGGCCGCCTCACTGCATCGAAGCAAGCCCAGGCGCGGCATTTCCCGCCAGCCTTGAGTTCCCCTGCGATATACACATCATTTCGAAGGCGACTACCAGAGAAAAGGACGCGTATTCTGGCTTTGCCGATACCCCCCTCAATGCTTTACTGAGGTCGTCCGGTATCGGGCGCGTATTTATCGGGGGGCTCGCTACAGAGTATTGTGTGCTCAATACCGTAAAAGATGCCCTGCAGCTTGGCTATGAGACCTTCATCCTCACGGACGCGGTTCGGGCGATCAATTCAAGCTCGGATGACGGCCTGCATGCGCTTGAAGAAATGGAGCATCTTGGCGCTGTTCCCATCCATTTTGAAGCGATTTCGGCGTGAATCCGCTTTCCAGTCCTCTTTTGACTGACCATTATCAGCTTATGATGTTGCAGAGCTACCTCGAGCAGCACATGGAGGAAACCGCGGTATTTGAGCTCTTCGTACGCAAGCTCCCCCCGGGGCGGAATTTTATGGTTGCGGCCGGGCTGGAACAGGCGCTTTATTTTCTCGAAAACATAAGATTCTCGCCGGAAGAGCTGGCTTGGCTTACTCCACGTTTTGCACCTTCTCTTATCGCCTACCTCGAGCAATTTCGTTTTAACGGCGATGTTCACGCCATGCCGGAAGGAAGCCTTTTTTTTCCGGATGAGCCTATCCTCCGGATCACCGCTACGCTGCCGCAAGCTCAGCTGGTCGAATCGCGCATCATGAATCTGATGCATTTCGAAACGTTGATCGCCTCCAAGGCAGCCCGCTCCGTGCTGGTTGCGCCGGACAAGTTGCTGGTGGATTTTGGCATGCGCCGTGCACACGGGGCGGAGGCGGCGCTGCTCGCCGCGCGGGCGAGCTATCTGGCAGGATTTTCCGGTACTGCCACGGTATTAGCCGGGGCAGTGTATGGAATCCCGCTGTTTGGTACCCAGGCTCATTCCTACATTCAGGCACATGAGGACGAAGCAACTGCTTTCGAGCAATTTGCACGTTGCCATCCGGACAACGTGATTCTATTGATCGATACCTATGACACGGAGGCCGCCGCAGCCAAGGTGGTTGCCTTGGCCCGCAAACTTCGAGCATGTGGTATTCAGGTCAAGGGTGTGCGGCTCGATAGCGGCGATCTTGCGGTCCATGCGCGGCAGGTGCGTGAAATACTGGACGAGGGCGGATTGGAAGAGACGACCATTTTTGCCAGCGGAAACCTGGATGAATACCGGTTGCGCGCGCTGTTGTCTTCCGACACATCGCCCCCTGCGCCAATAGATGGTTTTGGTATAGGGACTGCACTTGATGTGTCCAACGATGCGCCTTCGCTGGACTGCGCGTACAAGCTCCAGGAATATGCCGGTAAGGCACGGCGCAAGCGCTCGGAAGGGAAGGCCACCTGGCCGGGCCGAAAGCAGGTTTATCGTAGATATAATAGCGCTGACGGCTCCATGGCGGGCGATATTGTCGCGCTGGCGGAAAATGATTCTCATGACGGAGCGCCGCTTATCATGCCCGTAATGCAGGCCGGCAGGCGTATTAACGAAAGTACCCCGCTGGATGAGATACGCCGGCGGACATTGGAGAACTATGCCCGTCTTCCGAAGCCAATGACGACCCTTGAGGTGGTTCCGGCTTACCCGGTGGAAATTTCCGCCTCGTTGCAAGCGTTAGCGAGGCGGCTGGATAAAACTTCAGGCGGATCTGCCTGCGAAGGCCAAGCATCATGATCTGACGAGCGCGGACGCTTCGCCGGGCGTAGTGAGCTTTTCTTTTACAGGACATCAATAAGCGAAGCGTAACGCGCCGTACCTCGAATTTATGGTGCGCCTATAAAGCGCATCCAAGCTCATCTTTCCGCACGATGGTTCCTGCAGCGGCATTTTTGGCGTGCTTCAGGCCACCAAGTTACGCGATGCACCTATCTTCCGGCGCCCTTTGACAGATCGCCCACCGGATCAGATTCGGCGTACGCGGTTTAGTCATCGAGGTTTAATCATTTACCCCTTCGATTGTTGAGATACCCTTATCGCCATGCGTGGAGAGCAATCGGGCCAATTTTTTCCACGCCTCCGACTCGGTTGCAGAACTATCGCCCTCATTGAAAAACTCTACCGCATGGAGCCGCTCCTGCGGCGATAGTGCTTCCTGTTTTTCCTGCAATGATTCCAGCACCGCGAGATTCGCTTCAGACGCATCGTTTGAGTCGTTCTGCCGCTGAGTGATGCGCGTGCGCAAGGTGGCTGCACTGGCTTGCAACGACGCGATGGCAAACGGAGCCCCAAGCTCATGTGCGAGCTGGCGAAAATGCTCACGCTCATGTTGTCTGAGGAAGGCTGCGTCCACAACTACCGAAGCACCTTCGATAAGCAGTTCCCGTGACAGTTCATGGAGGCGTGCGTAGGTGCGCCGTGTCGCGTCCGCGCCGTATATGTCGCCTGTATGCGAGCGGCTGTCCGCCAGCGGCGGCAATCCGAACAAACGCTTGCGCTCCACATCGGAGCGGATGCGTATTGCCTGGAACCGTTCGAGTGCTGCCTGTGCAAAGGTCGTTTTGCCCGACCCCGGCAAGCCATGGGTGATAATAAGTGCAGGGCAGCGCTTGGCGAGGCGCTCCGCAGCCAGAGCAAGAAAACTGCGACAGCTTGCCGATGCCTTCACTCTGGCGCGTTGGGACAGGCTTGGTTGTCCAGCGCGGATAGCGCTGACCATGGCACGCACTGCGGCACGGTAGAAGACATAGAAACGCAGCACGGATACGCCGCTATAATCCCCGGTGGCTTCCAGATAGGCATTCAAGAAACGGTAGGCTAGATCAGGGCGCTGGCAGTGCAACAAGTCCATCATGGTAAAGGCGACTTCACTCATCACATCGATCCAGCGCAGTGCCGGATCGAATTCGATGCCGTCGAAGGGAATGGGCTGTTGACCGATAAGTGCGATATTGCCGAGGTGCAGATCGCCATGACATTCGCGAATAAAGCCTCCTGCATGGCGCTGATCGAATCGATCCATACATCTGGCATATTCAGCCTCGCCCGCATGGCGCAACGCGATCAAGCCAGCCTCGTCCTTGCTACCTTTCAGCAAAGTTTGTAATTGCTCGAAAATTTTCGATACCGCCGAATATATGACAGCAGCGGAACCAAATTCGGACCCTGCTTCTGCCGCAGGCAGGCTACCATGAAAATGCGCGATTGTTGCGGCAAGACTATCTATATGGCCTGGGAGGATTTTCCCGTGCGACACCAGCTGATCCAATTGTTTGGACGAAGCAAAGCGCCGCATCCGCACAGCATATTCCAAAGCTGGCAGCGCATTGAACTCAGGCATTTCCGGCGTTCCCCCGATGGGGACAACATCGAGATATAGCTGCGGCGCGAGACGGCGGTTAAGTCGAATCTCTTCTTCGCAGTAATAGCGGCGTAAGGCCAGGCTGGTAAAATTCACAAAACCCAGGTCGACTGGTTTTTTTATCTTATAGGCATATCTTCCCGCCAGCAGCACCCACGAAATGTGAGTCTCGGTCAGTCGCACAGTCTTCGCGGCATGAGGATAACGGCGGGGGTCCAGCAAGGCATTGACCAGCCCGCTTTGGACACGCTCATCGGTGGACAAAGCCTTATAGGGCGGTTGCGGTTGTTTGAACGTATCGGTCATGATGCCATTTTCGGCTAAAGAAGAAACCAGACGATCCAGGCTATGCCAAGAGCCTATGCAGGGCTTGATCCCTTGAACTGCTCCGCGAAAATTGCGAGAAATCGATCAAGTGCGTCTGTTGGCAGACGGTTGATGCCTCCCGCTGCCTTACGCCCACCCCCTGTCTCAAACTTCATGCAAAGCGTGTCCGCGCCCTCTGGCTTTGCTATCGGCGCACGCACACTGACCGAATAATCCCCGTAGCGTGTCGGCGTAAGTACCGCATGCGCGCGAGACGGGTCATCGTTGGCCAGTCTGTTTGCAAAGACGCCTGCCACGCGTCTTGCCCAAGGTGCATCGGGCAGCAAATAAGCAGCGTAGCGGGCACCCTCCGACAATGGAAGCAACGTGCCTATCATGCTCATATCATTGCTAAATCCCGCGGCGAGCAGATTGAAGGCAGTTGACCCGTCAATAAAATCGAATGGATCAGGATACGGTCTCATTTCTTCATAAAGTTTGACCGGATGAAAATGCAAGTCATCCAGGCTATCGCCGTAGCCATTGTAATTCAGATATTTTCCCAGGCGTGCCAGCTGTTCTATTTGTGATTCGGCAAGTCCTGCCGACCTCGCAAGTACGCGCGCGCTTTGCCCGAGATTATCGCCAAAGGCAGCGACGACAGCCCAAAGGCGGTACCGTCCTTCCAGGGATCGATCAACCATGATACTGGTGCATACATCAGCAGACACATCAATATGGGAAACCAGATTGATGTGTCGCGGTATTTCGCCGGCATAGTGATGATCGAAATACTCGACATGTACAGCCGCTTCCAATAACTGCATGAGCCGCGCACGGTTGCTATCCAGCGAAATGTCGAGTACGGTTACCTGGTCGCCGGCACCAGCCTGCACCCTGTCAAGCAGCTTGATATCGCGCTTGACTCCCGTTATCAATTCCGCTTTTACAGGATTCGCCAGCCGAAGCTGATGCAGTGCGCATAATCCGTCGGCGTCGCCATTGAATACATCGTAGTTCATATCATTTCTCAGAATGTGGGTGCTTTTTGATTTATTGATAGTACTCTCAGCTACACTTCTGGCAGCGTGAAATTTTGATTAACCGTTCAGACGATCATTCACCATGAAAAATATCATATTAACCACTATATTGTTATTCATGACTTCAATAGCGCAGGCTGAAGTGCAGGGTAAGGAGGTAACTTACAGTGCCAATGGCACGTTATTGAAGGGTTATATTGCGTACGACGACGCGATTCAGGGCAAGCGTCCCGGTGTGTTGGTAGTGCATGAATGGTGGGGGCTGGACGATTACGCGCGCAAACGGGCGCGAATGCTGGCGCAATCAGGCTATACCGCGCTGGCGCTGGATATGTATGGCGAGGGCAAGCAGGTTCATCATCCAGATGACGCTGGCAAGTTCGCGGGTGAATTGGCGAAGAATCTGCCGCTGGCGAAAACACGTTTTGAAGCTGCAATGGAATACCTGCGGCAACAAAAAAACGTGGACGCGAAAAATATCGCCGCGCTGGGCTACTGTTTCGGCGGGAGCGTGGTTTTGCAGATGGCTCGCCTGGGCGAAGATTTGAAAGGCGTGGTCAGTTTTCATGGCAACCTGGCGACAGCGCATCCCGCGCAACCGGGTGAAGTCAGGGCACGGATCATTTCCTTTACCGGTACCGACGATCCCATGATTCCGGCGGAGCAAGTGGCGGCCTTCAGGCAGGAAATGGAAAAAGCCGGGGCAAATTACAAGGCAGTGACTTTCGCCGGCGCCAAGCACAGCTTCACCAACCCTGCTGCTGACGAGTACGGGCGCAAGTTCAATCTTCCACTCGCTTACGATGCAGCAGCGGACAAGGCATCGTGGAGCGAAACTGAAAATTTTCTTGCGGGCATCTTCAAGCAGGAATGATATTCGACGGGGTGTAGCACTCGGCTTTATGGCGAGATGCGGGGGTAAGTCGAGGCGGAGTTAACCGCACGATACTGGGTGCGATACTGGATTCTCCAGTTCAGTTTTAGTAGAGACCCTTGCCGCTGCCACTCGTATTCGCCGCGCCATCCGGTTTTTTCGCGGGGGCGATGCGGACGGTATCACCATCGGCAATACCGTCGGGCGGGCTTTCAATGACATTATCGTCGGGAGCAAGGCCCGAACCCAGTTCGATGATCTTGCCGAGATCGCGCATGATCGTGACTGGCTTCAGCACAACCTTATTGTCTGGGCCGACGGTGGCAACACGTAATCCCGCCCTGTCGAACATCAGGGCGCTGGCTGGCACGCTCAGCACCGCAACGTTGCCGGGCAGATCGAAACTTACGTTCGCGAACGCGCCTGGCAGCAATTCGCCTTTCTCGTTATCGACCAGGATCTGCATCAGTGTAGAGCCTGATGCAATATCGACCGCCTGAGCCGACGACGCCACCGTCGCAATATAGGTCTGGCCTGGACGTTCCGGCACCGTGATCTTTGCCTGGGTATCGGCGTGGATACTTGGTACGTAGGTCTGCGGCACGTTGACATAGACACGCAGTCTCCTCGTATTCGATATCTGGAAGAGTTCCTGGCCCATGCCGCCGGTACTGCCCGGGCCCATGCCGGTACCATTGCCAGCGCCAGGGCCGATGCCACTGCCGCTACCCCCATTGATCAGCGCGCCGATATCGGTTCCGCGAGCGGTGATGATGCCATCGAACGGTGCGACGATACGTGCAAAATTCTTCAACGTCTTCAAGCGGTGGACATTCGCCCGAGCGGATTCCGCCAGTGCCTGCTTGGTCCTGAAATCGCCATTTTTTTCGTCGACTGCCTGGTTCGATACATATCTGGAATCCAGCAGCGATTGCCAGCGTTTTGCCGTAATTTCAGCGAGTGCCGCGGTGGCCTCTGCGCTGGCGAGATCGGCTTTCGCCTGCAGCAACTGCTGGTCGAGGTCCGGGGTCTCGATCTCGGCAAGCAGCTGGCCCGCCTTGACCGGTTTGCCAATGTCGACTTTCCAGCTCTTCAGATAGCCGCTGACACGGGCATAAAGCGACGCGCTCGAAAAGGCCTCCAGACGACCGGGTAGATCAAGGGTGGCGACGTTGCCGCGCTTGCCGGGCTTGATGAGGGCAACGGTTGGGATCGCCTGGTCGTCGGTCCACTCGCGAAGCTGCTTGTCGTCGGATTTCCGCATGACGAGGCCGGTGATGACGATGATCGTAACAATGATCGCGGCGACGATGACGGCGAGGCGGACCTTGCGGGGGGAAGCTTCCTCAACGGGCGTTTCAGGTGGCACGAAGTTCTCCAGCGGCGGGGCTTAGGGCGGATCCCTTGCCGTGCTTTTCATGTACGATACTGAAAACGACGGGAACGAAGATCAGTGTTGCGATAGTTGCGAAGATCAGGCCGCCAATGACGGCGCGGCCCAGCGGTGCATTCTGCTCGCCGCCCTCGCCCAGGCCCAGCGCCATCGGCACCATGCCGATTACCATCGCCAATGCCGTCATCAATACGGGCCGTGAACGCACGAATCCCGCGTCAAGCGCGGCTGCGGTCGCATCACCGATCGCGTCGAGACGCTCGCGCGCGAAGCTGATCATGAGTACGCTGTTCGAGGTTGCGACGCCCATGCACATGATTGCGCCGGTCAACGCCGGCACCGAGATCGGAGTGAATGTCACGAATAGCATCCAGACGATGCCGGCAAGCGCAGCCGGCAACGCGGTGATGATGACGAACGGGTCTGTCCAGGATTGGAAGTTTACGACAATCAACAGGTATATAAGCACGATTGCACCGAGCAAGCCAAACAGCAGGCCCGAGAACGCGCTTTCCATTGTGCGTACCTGACCGAGTAATCTGACGGTCGATGCTTTCGGTACCTGGTTCGCGGTATCGTCAAGAATGCGGCGAAGTTCGACCGCGACCGCGCCGAGATCACGCCCCTGCGTGGTTGCGAAGATCTGCACCATAGGCTGGATGTCGTATTGGGTGACCAGCGCGTTGCCGCTGGTGCGCGTGAAATTGGCAAGCGCGCCGAGCACCTGTGGATTGCCGGCACTGCCGCCTACCGGCAGGTTGGCAAGCGCGGCGAGTGTATCGAGCCGGTACTGCGGCGTCTGTATTACGATTGGATACTGTACGCCATTCTGCGGATTCAACCAGAAAGTCGGCGCCACCTGGCTGCTGCCCGCCAGGTTGGCGACCAGGGCGCTTGTAACATTCTGCATGGTGATGCCGACCTGCTGCGCGCGTGTGCGATCGACATCGATATCAAAAATCGGCCGGCTTCGCGACTGTTGAATGCGCACGTCGGCAATGCCACTGATCATACGCATTCTGTGCAGCAGCAAGTTGGCGTAATCGAAATTTGCGTCCAGATCATTACCACGGATTTGTAGCTCGATCGGGGCTGGCGAACCAAAATTCAAAATTTGGCTGACGATGTCGGCCGGGGGAAACGAGAATGTTACACCGGGAAATTGGCGTGGAAGTTCCTCACGCAATCTATGCACATAGTCGGCAGTGGGTTGATGGCCTTCTTTCAGCGCAATCTGGATGTCTCCATCCTGGGTTCCCATCACGCCCGTATTGTTGTAGGTCAGGTTGATGCTGCTGGGCGGAAGCCCGATGTTGTCAACCAGTACGCCGATCTCGTGCGGCGGAATGATTTTCTGGATTGCTTTCCGGATTTCCGCGAACTGGTTCGCGCTCTCTTCCACGCGTGTGCCCACCTGCGTGCGCGCATGCATCAGGATCTGGCCGCTATCGACTGCAGGAAAAAAATTGCGGCCGAGGAATGGCAGCAGCAAAAATGAGGCGAGCACGAACGCAAGAAAACCGATAACGAACACGCGTCGATGGGCGAGCGCAAGCTTCAGATATTCCCGATAGCTCGCGCGCAGGCGCTCGAATCCGGCTTCGAAGCGGCGTTGGAAACGCACTAGGGAATTATGCGACGGCTTTTCCCCCTCTTCGCGCGGCGCATGCGGATGCAGCAGGTACTTCGACATCGTCGGCACTAGCGTACGCGACAGGATGAACGACCATGCTATCGCAAAAATGACCGCCAGCGCCATGGGTACGAACAGGAAGCGTGCGACGCCTTCAAGGAGGAACATCGGGATGAAAACGATAGAGATGCACAGTAGCGCAACAAATGCCGGGGTCGCGATTTGCGTTGCACCATCCATGATCGCGGTCTCGACATCCTTACCCTCCTCAAGATGCAGGTTGATGCTCTCGATTGTTACTGTGGCATCATCGACGAGGATGCCGACCGCGAGCGCAAGGCCGCCCAGCGTCATGATATTGAGCGTTTCGCCGAGCGCCGCGAGACAGATGATCGAACCGAGAACCGACAGCGGAATCGACACTGCAACAATCAGGGTCGAGCGCCAGCTGCCGAGAAATAGCAATATCATGATACTTGTCAGCACCGCTGCAATGGTTCCCTCTAACGCAACGCCCTTGATTGCTGCTCGCACGAACAACGATTGGTCGTTAAGCGGCTCGACCTCGAGATTTTCCGGTAGAGATGGTTTGATCTCGGCAAGCTTGGCCTTGATGCCGGCGACAATAGAGAGGGTAGAAGTCACGCCATTCTTCAGAACCGACATCACCACCGAGCGCGCGCCGTCAACGTGTACGATATTGGTCTGCGGCGCATTGCCATCACGCACATTGGCTACATCCCGAATATAAACCGTTGCGCCGTTGACAGTCTTGATCGGCAGGTCGCCCAGGTCATCCACCAAGGTTGCCGTATTGTTCAACTGCAACGTATATTCGAATAAGTCTATTTTCTGCGTACCGATCGGGGTGACCAGATTCTGTGTGGCAAGTGCATTGCCCAGGTCTTGCGCGGACAACCCGCGCGCCTGAAGCGCTGAGGGATCCATGTCAATCTGTATCTGCCGCGTCTTGCCGCCGTATGGATAGGGAATCGCGGCGCCCGGCACGGTGACCAGGCGTGTGCGAACCGTGTTAAGGGCGAGATCGGACAGCGACTGCTCCGACATGCCTTTTCCAGATAACGCGAGCTGCAGGATCGGCACTGTCGAGGCATTGTAGTTGAGGATCAGCGGTGGCATCGTACCTAGCGGCATCTGCCTCACGACGGTCTGAGCGATGGCCGTGACCTGGGCATTGGCCGTCGCTATATCCACGCCCGGCTGAAAGAATATCTTGATGACGCTTGAGCCTACATATGAGTTCGCTTCGATGTGCTCGATGTCGTTGACGGTGGTTGTCAACGAGCGCTGGAATAGGGTGGTAATGCGCCCGGCCATCTCATCCGGCGGCAGGCCGGTGTATTGCCACACCACCGCAATTACCGGAATGCGGATATCCGGGAAGATGTCGGTTGGCGTGCGAAGGGCTACCAGCGGACCGATAATCAGGAGAAGGATCGCTAGTACAATGAAAGTATACGGGCGCCGCAAGGCAACGCGGACGATCTCAATCATGCGACATAGCGAAATGAAATTGGGTGTGGCACGTCAAATTATGCGCTTTTGCCAACGAACTTTGAATGAACCCTCAAGTTTGCCAGCAAGGGCGCGACGGTGGCAATGGCATAAGCAATACTAATGCGAGAATGCGAGTGGCGGATTCCCTTGATTGGAAGCCCGTCAAAGCGGGCCGCCCGGAACTGCTCAATACGACGAAGCAAAATGTGCTGCTTACTGCTTATCGCCGCGTTACTCTCATGGGCATCATTGTAGAGCAGGTATCAATCATAACAGCCCCTACGGCCTGGGGTGCCTCGTTTGGCCGTCGCTACCGCTTGATTGGGAAATGATAGGTTACTCATAATAAATAGATAGTTTCAGTTTAAGAGTATAACCAGTTTTTCAGGGTTAGGCATACGGGGGTCGGCGGAGTTGCTAACCCCCGACGTGAGACCCGCGGCAGCGCATAGCGGGGTGGCTATCATTAATCGCATTAGCTCTCGATAAAATAGGTTATCAATAGTAAACGGTGGGAAAAACTCTATTTCATCCGCGAGAATTGTCAGATCAGGTTTAAGGAAACAGTAAAAGGTAGACCCGAAAGTACGTGGGTTCAATGAACAGTAACGGGGTAAGCTCGACCTGAAAAAGAAAAGGGTTCGTAACACTGCGGGGAGGTGTGACGAACCCAAAATGTAAAGGAAGGTAATACGTTAAAACCGACTACGGGATTACTTGCGCCTACGGATAAAACACAATTACAGATACTCTTGTTACACCGTGGCAGTTTTCTGCGTCAAGAAGAATATCTGTCAACAGGATAATTGATTTTTACCACTATAGGAATGTGGCAAATTGTCGCGCGACAATTTGTCGCAGATGCTTTAAGAGGCCGTGACACGCTTAGCTTGGATTTCTGGTTGCCACCGAACATCACGGTATGCACCAGTACACCGTGATTGATTAATGGCGCGCACCTTGCCGGACTTTTTGCTGGATCTTATGCGCGGCTACTCCCTGCCAATAAAAGATCGAGATGACAGCGCGTAAATCTGCTTAATGCCTGGAGATCATGATGAGAATTTGCAGGATGTACTTCTTGCTGGCGCCCGGACCCTCCCCATGATCCTGCTCTCCATATCCCACTTTCTCCATCGCCATCTGCTCTGGTTTCTGATTGCCGCATACATCATCGCCGTGTTTTTGCCTGAAGCGGGACTATGGATCAGGAGTGTTTCTTTCGGTGAGATCACCCTCTTTCAACAAAAAACAAATATTTCGTTGCTGATGCTCATGCTCGCCACGCTGATGTTCAACGCAGGCCTTGGGCTGAAAATATCTCATTTGAAAAACATTTTGCAGAAACAATACGTATTGCTGGCTGGGTTGGCAGCAAACCTGGCTATTCCCATCGTATATGTTTTTGGCATAACGATAGCGATGCGGCTCTGGTATGAACCAATAGAAGTCCAGCATATTCTCGTGGGTCTGGCATTGGTGGCAGCCATGCCGATCGCCGGATCGTCAACCGCATGGGCGCAAAACGCCAATGGTAATCTGGCCCTGAGCTTGGGGTTGGTCTTTTTTTCCACGATTTTGAGCCCCGTCGTCACGCCGGTGGCATTTCACGTATTTGGCGAAATGGCCTCGGAGGAGTACGAGGCGGTATTGCACGGTCTGGCAGAGTATGGCTCGGGAACCTTTCTTGGTCTTTGGGTGGTGTTTCCGTCATTGCTGGGCATCGCGGTGCGCTTGATGGTTAACGAGGATTCGCAAACCAGCAACCTGCCTTATCTGAAGTTCATCAATAGCATCGTTTTATTACTGCTGAATTACTCCAATGCTTCAGTATCTCTGCCCCAAGCCATGGCTGAGGGTGATTACGACTTCCTTGCGATCACATTGGCCATTACTGCAGGGCTATGCTGCACGCTGTTTGCCGCAGGGTATGGCATGAGCCGTTTTTTCAAGCTGGACCAGGCTGAGCGCGTTTCGCTCATGTTCGGGTTGGGGATGAACAATAACGGAACCGGTTTGGTACTGGCATCTCTAGCCTTGTCTTCATACCCAAATATAATGGTGCCGATTATCTTCTACAACCTGGTGCAGCACATCGCAGCGGGGACTGTGCAAGAGATCATGAGCAGGAGATCGAACGACCTGGACGCTTGAGTTGGTTAGGCGGAATTGTGTTGAATACCGGCACAGATACGCCAACCAGTCTATTAGCGGTAAGCTGGCGAGAGATATTGTCTTCGACTTGCACGTCTTATCGATTGAAAGAGTTGGAATGCAGAAAATTTGTGAAGCGCTAGAAAGGGAGACCGTCGGAAAGGGCTATTAACGGTACTTTCTGATTCAGCAAGCGAAGCGGTTACGGCATGAGCTGCGGTGCATATCCGGATGCCGTATTTGTCACCTTTTGCTAGCTTGAGGCGTGGCTCACTATTTTTAGTGTGTGATTTCGTAAGCTTTAGCCGAAAGTGCGATTGAGTGATATCCCTATGACTTCTTTTTCGCAAGCAAACGTCCATGCACCGTTTTCTGCCTTCAGTGTCCTTGGCGGCGAACGAGTATTGCAGACTCACCCGCGTTCCACAATTGAGTGGATCGACCTGGTGCGCAAAGGCATACCCGCTCCAGCGGTTGATGCAGCCATGCAACGGCTAAACGTGCGGCAGGCCGAGCTCTCCCGCGCGCTGGACATCCCTGAACGTACGCTGGTTCGACGCAAAAAGGAAGGGGTACTCAATCGTGAAGAATCTGGCAAATTGCTGCGCTTGGCGCGGATTATTGAACGTGCCGCCGAGGTGTTTGAAGATGGACCGGTGGCGCTGGATTGGATGAAATCACCCAACGCCACCCTCGGCGGTGCTACGCCGCTATCCATGCTGGATACCGATCTCGGGGCCGTCTCTGTGATGGATACACTAGGTAGAATTGAACACGGCGTTTTTGCGTGACGGGAATAGTATGGCGCATCGTTACGCACCGCTTTGCCGCATCGGCTTTTCCGGCGAGGGCGCGCCTGTTTGGCGGCCGTTGGAATCGCAAAGGTGAGCCGGTGGTTTACACGGCTCAGAGCAGATCACTGGCTTTTCTCGAAATGATGGTCCAGGATGAACCTCTACGCGCCAACTATGTATTAATCCCCGCAGAGATTCCTGGCGATATTGCGAGGCTAAAAATCGACTCCAAACAGCTCCCCAAGCATTGGCGAACTCTCGAGGCGCGCGAAACCCTTCAGGAAATTGGCAACCAATGGCTACGCAGTGCCAAATATTGCGTGCTGGAAGTGCCCAGCGCGGTAATCCCGGCTGAGCTCAATCTGTTGCTTAATCCCGCGCACCGCCTTAATGCGAGTTTTAATGATAGAGGAACGTGTGTCACTTCCCTGCGGTAGCCACTTTCACACTTCACGATTGTGAACGGCCGCTTCGCGCCCATTTGTGGTCATCCAGGGCAACTAGCGCTTCTCCTAAAAGCGCTCATTGCGCCTAAGGAGGCGACGACGACGGACTATAACGCGCCCCGTTCTTGCACTGGGGCTGTGAACGCAACCGGCATCCTGTCGTTCACGCCGATATCGAAAACTTGATCCGCTTGCGACATTAAATAGACGGTCAGGCCGACGAAGCGTTATAAAGAAAAATCAAATATTAAAAGCGAAACAGATTTACGCGTTGCGCCATAGAAAAAGGTTACCGAAACAGTTTTGCAGTTAACGTTGTGCCATAAGGAAAGGAATTCATTTTAGTGCATCGAAGATGATT
>NZ_FMWY01000059.1:0-1294 GCF_900103145.1 Nitrosospira sp. Nsp18
GCGCCGAATTAAATGTAACCGAAAGGTATTCTGAGAAATAACGTTGCGCCATATTGAAGGTTACCGAAAAGGAGACCTTGATATGGTAAAGAGTGCCCGGCGGGAATACCTTGAAACCATTCGGAAACGTTATCGCAAGGCCTGCAAAAAAGACAAGAAGCCGATCCTGGATGAGTTTTGCACCAATTGCGCCTATCACCGCAAATACGCGATTCGTCTTCTCGGCCAGCGCCCCAGGCTGCGTGTTAAAAAGCCGGGCGCCAAGCCGGTCTACGATTCCGCGGCATTGCTCATGGCACTCAAGCGCATTTGGTTTGCCACCGATCAGATGTGCTCGAAGAAGCTCAAGGCCGCTATTTCACTGTGGCTGCCTCACTACGAACAGGAATATGGCGTGCTGCCACAATCCATCAAGACACAGCTGCTCGCGGTCAGCGCCCGCAGCATCGACCGGCTACTGAAGCCGATACGTGCGCAATCCACCCGGCATGGACTGTGCGGCACCAAGCCTGGCACCTTGCTCAAAAACCAGATCTGCATTCGCACTGAGCATTGGGATATCACCCGCCCGGGCTTTGTGGAAGCCGATACCGTGGCGCACTGCGGCAATAGCCTGGCTGGCGACTTTGTCTGGAGCCTGACCCTGACCGATATCCTCTCCGGTTGGACCGAGAACCGCGCCACCTGGAACAAGGGTGCACTTGGAGTCATGGCAAAGATCGAGGATATTGAAGCAACGCTGCCTTTTTCCATCCTTGGCTTCGATTGCGATAATGGCTCCGAATTCCTTAATCACCATCTGCACCGGTATCTGACCAATCGGCCTTCTCCCGCTCAATTCACCCGCTCCCGCCCCTACCACAAAAACGATAGCGCTCACGTCGAGCAAAAAAACTGGACACATGTACGCCAGCTCTTCGGCTATGACCGCTTCGATAAGCCCTCGCTGGTCAATCTCATGAACGACCTCTATCGCAACGAGTGGCGTACTTTCCAGAATTTCTTTTGCCCCACTCTCAAACTCAAGGAAAAGCAGCGTATCAACTCAAAATACATCAAAAAATATCACCCTCCCAAAACACCTTGTCAGCGGCTACTGGAGTCCGATCATGTCTGCCCGGAAACAAAAAAACAGCTGATGGCTGTCCTCCTCAATACCAATCCGTTTATCCTGAAGAAAATCATTCAGGCAAAACTTAAAATCATCTTCGATGCACTAAAATGAATTCCTTTCCTTATGGCACAACGTTAACTGCAAAACTGTTTCGGTAACCTTTTTCTATGGCGCAACGCG
>NZ_FMWY01000007.1:0-122992 GCF_900103145.1 Nitrosospira sp. Nsp18
TCGGCTGCAACAAGGCCGGATATAAAGCTGCGAACCGTTCCTGTCACGTCAGACCAACTCGAAGTCCCTTGCAAAACGGGAGGCGTCCATATAAATGGAGCCATGAAAAAATCAAACAAGTTTTCCCCCCAGGTACGTGAGCGTGCGGTACGCATGGTGCTCGAACACCGCGGCGAGTACTCCTCCCTGTGGGCGGCCATCGAGTCCATTGCGCCTAAGATAGGGTGTGTGCCACAGACATTGAACGAATGGGTGCGCAAGCACGAGGTCGAGACCGGCATGCGCGATGGGGTGACGAGCGCTGAACGGGAGCGGGTAAAAGTGCTAGAGCGCGAAGTGAAAGAATTGCGCAAAGCCAACGAGATATTGAAACTGGCCAGTGCGTTTTTCGCCCAGGCGGAGCTCGACCGCCGATTCAAATCTTGAGAGCGTTCATAGATGCACATCGCCATGCCTACGGGGTCGAGCCGATCTGCAAGGTATTGCAGATTGCCCCGTCAGGCTACCGGCGCTACGCTGCCCAGCAAAGGAATCTGGAATTGCGTTGCGCACGTGCCAAGCGTGATGACATCCTCATGCCGGAAATTCAACGTGTTTGGCAATCCAATATGCAGGTTTATGGTGCTGACAAGGTCTGGCATCAGCTCAATCGCGAGGAAGAGTGCGTGGCACGTTGTACGGTGGAACGCTTGATGCGGCGCATGGGACTGCAAGGCGTACAACGGGGTAAAACCTTACGCACCACAATTCCTGACACATCGGTCCCATGCCCGCTGGACAAGGTCAATCGGCAATTCAAAGCGGAACACCCAAATCAGCTATGGGTTTCGGATTTTACCCATGTTTCGACTTGGCAAGGCGGGTTGTACGTGGCCTTCGTCATTGACGTATTTGCCCGGCGTATCGTGGGTTGGCGCGTGAGCAGTTCCATGCAGACGGGCTTCGTACTCGATGCGCTGGAGCAGGCGCTTTATGCTCGCCAGCCAACGCTCTCCGATGGCTTGATCCACCACAGCGATAGAGGCTCACAGTATGTCTCCATCCGCTATACCGAGCGTCTAGCCGAAGCAGGCATTGAACCTTCGGTAGGCAGCCGGGGAGACAGTTACGACAATGCCTTGGCTGAAACCATCAACGGCCTGTATAAAGCCGAATTGATACATCGACGCGCGCCCTGGAAGACAAAGGCGGCGGTGGAATTGGCCACCCTGGAATGGGTATCGTGGTTCAACCATCAACGTTTGCTCGAACCCACCGGTTATATTCCACCGGTTGAGGCCGAGGAAAATTATTATCGACAGCAGGCAGAAAAGGCCGCGGTAGAGGGTCTAACTTAAACCAACCAGCCTCCATGAAATCCGGGGCGGTTCAGTCAGCCCCTAATTTACTTACAACGTGCGCGTTTTGCTGTAGGGTCGAATGTCCGGCCTTGGGGGTTTCCTGGCTCGCGTAAGGCTTCCCTTTTCGCTCGCGCAAGCTTTCGGAGTTGTAGTTCCCGCACGCGTGCGCGCGCAAGAATGGGCACAGGAACATCAAGATGAACTCATGGAGGATTGGGAATTATGCCAACGCATGCATTCACCAAAAAAGATATCGCCGCTTCCATAGTACCGCCAATACAAATAGGCGGAACACCTTGGGACGTAATGGCCGTCAATAACCGACCTGCATGAGAGTGCGTTGCGTTTCACGGATAAGGTGGAGAACGGGTATGTTTTACCCAGCCATTCCGGGGGAGTCTGTTAACTGTCCCACGTAAAGCGGAATCGTTAGTCCTAACGCGCTACTAGTGGCGGCAATGGCACTAGCAACCTCGTTCGTATGAACTATACTTCGGTGTCAGCGGTGCTAAGAAACCGGTTAAAAACGAAATGAAGCGGGGCCTGGATCAGGTTTAACGCCACTCATTTTAGTTACTCGCATTAAGGAGGAATTGTCCGAGTTGATGTCTCGTTGTGCGAGAAAAATTTCTCACTCTTTAAATCGCTTCTAGTAACGTTTCCCTGCAAGTGTCCAACTAAAGATTGAGGAGACTGAAATGGAAGAATACGAACCTGAGTTTACAATTACCATCACATATGACAACTTCCTCACCCGTTTCGATTTAGATGAAATCCTGTCTTGGATTGACACGCTAATCGAAGATGAGCTTTTGTCCAGGTGGCACCCTCATTTATGCCTGCCCTCGTTCTATTTATTTCCCCTTCGGAAAGCCTCGGAACTTTCTTTCATAGGAATTAGGTCCACCGATAAAGGTGCCCTCACGCTGAACGTTGCCTTTAGCACTGCAGTGGCGGTTTATGTCGGACGCCGTTTCAAACCAAGTGTGGGTAAGAGTTTTTTAGCTGATCAGCTTGACCTTACGGGGGGGGTTGCCAACGGCGTGATTGAGCCCGTCATGACGAGAATAAACGAGTGGGCTACGCAATATGTGCCGAAACAACGGGAGTTGGGGGGGCAAGTTACCGATATTCAAGTAAAGAGGTGCCACGTTAAACGAAAGAACGGAAATTCGGAAACGGTATAGCAGTAACGATACGATTGCATCGTATAAAACCTCATGGCTGGGTGCGTTCACAAGCGAGAAGGCTGCGTGGAATTTAACTTGGACGGGTCCGCCACGCGTCGCAGGCTAACCGAGCAGTTGGCCTACCTTGACGGGCGCTACGACCTGGATGAGCGCATCCCAAAAACGGGAACATACATTCCAGAAAACGACCGCTTCGAGCGCCCTCCTGCGCATTATCGCCCAAACTGAACGGTTGCGACTTGCTTCGTGGCGCCGGCTTCCACTCGGAAGCTGGAAATGCCAGGCCTGATCAGTATTCGAGCTACCCCTCTCCAGCGGCTTTCTTGCCGAGATAGGCAGCCTGACCCAAGCCGAATATGGAAAGCATGGTTGCGTCGACATCAGGCATCGTGACGAAACGGCGGAACTCGATGTGCTCCATGAATTCGACCGCAGATATAGCGTAGATAATGACTGCCAGGATTGTAATTGCCACCATCTGGAAATCGCCCAGGTCGGTTTTATTGTTGTCATCAGTGATGAGGTCGGTTGCTCTCGGTGCAATGGCAGTAGTTTTCATGTCGGGCTTGCCTTCGACCTTTCCTGTTGTAATCGCCTTGGCAGCAGCAAAGGTGAGTACGCTGATGCCGGAAAGGATGAGCAGGTTGGGCGGAATATCTACTCCGCCCACATAAGTCCAGCCGGCTGCCGCGATGCGGTGCGACACGATAGCTATATACGCGCTGATTACGAGCGTAAACCAGAGAACGGTCTGGAATTTCGAACTGCTGTAACGATTGTCCGTTCCGAGAAATAATGCTGTTGGATGGCCCTTCGTAAAAATGAAAGCGATAACCCAAAGTGATATCAGCGCACCGATGAGCGAGAACCATCGCGTGCCACGGCCGACCGGCTTGCTCTGCCATTCAAGGGATTTAACGTGATTGATTCCCTCCATGGCGTCGACGCTTCCATCGCGCACGAATGTTGCATTGATCCCGTCTCCGGGGCGCATCGCAGAAACAAGGGACTGGAATTGCTTGTCTACCTGGAGCGGTATATTGATCTCATTCTCCGGCTTATCCGGTTGCCGAGTCCGCACGACGAGCCACGACATATCGGTGGCGATTTCCTTTATCGTGCCACCAATGGTTCTACCGACTACTTTGACTTCACCCATGAGGATGTTGCCCTTGGCAGTATGTTCATAGGTCAGCTTGATCAGATCGCCGGTTTTCAGCTCAGCAATTGAAGCCTCCTTTTTCTCAGTAAAAAACTGGCTTATCTCGCCGCTCATCGATTTTACCTCCAGCGGCATTACCTGAATAACAATGCCCTCGAAATTTAGTGGATTAGCACCAGGCGGGGAGGGTGTTTTTTCATCCTGTTGCTGTTGCTTGGCATTCTCGCTGACAACGGCTGGTTGGGGCGGGATCTGCGGCGGCTCCTTCGCGAAAGCGTGCGGCACGAGCAGCACAAAAGCAAGGGTATAGGAAAGTTTTTTGCCAGGCATATCAATAAAGCCCTGTATTGGGCGACTGTTGCTTGTGCGACTGCAACTGCAACCGCAAAACATTATTTCATTCGCTTCAGAAACCGGTTGCAAGATACTCCAGCAATAGCGCGAGTCCAAATCCACCTGAAGGCAGGGCTATCGCTGCCCCGAAGAACGGATGCTGCGTAAAGGGTAGGAAGGCTCCCCTCTGGTTGTTTTTGATTGCGCGAATCGCCCACTCAATCTGTTGCCTCTGCTTTATTTCGTCCGGTGTTTGACCGGGTAGCTGGATAAGTTTGCTTTCAAGGCGCTTGATGGCCTCTCGTTTGGCTATCTCGGCGGATTTTCGCAATGCCATGCTGTTGACAAAAATAAGTGTCGCGTTGAGCGTAAAAATAATGACGAGTGCAAGGGGGAAGTCCCAATTGTCAAGGTAGTTGTAACGTGCAATACCTAAAAGAAACATGACGATGAAAGGGAAATAGATGAAATTGCCGATGACGGTTGTGCGCTCCGCGATCAATTCAATGCCTAGCCATTCGTCCAGATTCTCTTTGCCGATGCCGCGCTCGCCAGCTATTTTTGCCAAGGTGCCATCAGGCCATCGTACTTTACGCATGGCAATGCAGTTGACCCACCTACGGCAGAGCCGCGTGGCATCTATTACATAGAATATCAGGAGCATCATCGCTGTTACGCTCATGACGATGAGCGCGTCATTTATCGCGAAACAGCTCGAACCCCGGCATGGCGTGTTGGGAAAACCGAATAGCACCATCATCAGCCAGGCAACGCACAAAGCGACAGCTACCTGCGGCAAGCCCCTCATGCTGAAATTTTTCAATTCACCCATTATCGTGTATTCGCGCCAGAGACGAGTGGCATCGATCCGGCCTGCGGTATGCGGGCGCCACATATATAATCCTAAAGAGCGGCGAATGGCCCGAGTGAGCAATCCTGCTAAAGAATGTGCGCGGCCAAGCTCATCTCCGGACTTATCTTTGTCCTTGCCGTTTTTTTCTTCGAAGGCGAATTCGCGTGTCAGAATGTTTTCGTTACCTTTCATCTTTTGCCGCGAATACCAGAGAAAGAGCAAGCTCGTAACCAAAGCAAGCAGGCGAATTGCCGCCGTTGGCCATGCGCTGATTCCCTCGGTCAACGCAAGCGGCTCGTTCTCAGCAGCAGGCGGCATTCCTTCCATCAGGTCGAAAATTACCACGACCACGACGGCGAGGCCCAGCCAGAACAATATGTTTGAACCAAGTCTGAGGAAAATATCTGCCGCCGCGCTGCTGATCAGCATGATGCCAATAATAAATATAACAGCCATGGCGACTGCTACCGCCAGCCATTTCAGATTCTGCCGTGTATTGAAATAGGTATCCATATCTGGCCGCACTGGATGGATGCTTGCGTAATTGGGCAGGTGGGGGTGGGTGGTACTGATGTCAAAAGCGCCGTGCCGCCCGATTTCATACAATCTCGGCCCTGTGTTCCTCAGGGAATTCTTTGGCTCCGGTTTTTTATTCATATCCGCGCTCAGCTGGACGCAATCCGGGCAGTTCGCCTTATCAGCAACAGCAACGACGTACTCCAACGCCATCAGAGCGGAATAAAACAACGATGTCTGGTAACTGTCGCGGAAAGGCGGAATGGGCGTTTGCAGCTCAGGTTGAAGTTCCAACCCGAAGTGCGAAGCGATGATGAGATTGCGGGTCGATTTCCACTGGGCGGGAAAGGCCAGCCTGGCGTTAAGATCGGTCGTAAAAAAAATAGCAGTTGGAAACCTGTCGCGTAAGGCTTGCAAAATCAAAAGCTTATCATACACATCACCACCCAGCACGCCGATTGCGCTGAATTTCCCATTCTTTGCTTCCTCTTGCTTCAAGGCCGTAGCCAGCCTGACGACATAATCCAGCTGGCTGCGGCCTTCAGGCCTTTGGCCGACATTTTTCTCGACACCCTGAGGCTGGTTTCCGAACCACGCCTGACCTTTGGCCTGAGCCTGTGCATTGGCTTTATCGTCCCCCTTATCGTAGCCCTTCGCCGGCAGTTCACCGTCAAGTCCTGCCAGGTATGAGTGTCGTGAGATCCACTCGGGCCAGTCATCTCCGAGCAGTTTGTCAATTTCAGCTTCCAATGCCGGGCCGGCCTCGCCAGAACCGTTGTTCATCGCAACCGCGGCAAACGTGCGCGGCAGCGCACGTCCATAAAGGGTATCCCATTCGGAAATCAGCGCGACTTTAGGATTGCAATCTTTACCTGGACAAGGTTTCAAATCCACTCGGCGGCGCTTTAGCTCTTGCAGAAGCTGCTCCGCAAGCACGGCATCCGTGTCGATGGTCCTGGTAAAGTTTTTGATTCCTGCGCAGTCGAATATTTCCTTGGTGGTTCTTCGCGACTCTTCTTTATTCTCAGGATCAGCGGAATGGTCCAACAAGAAAATATCCTTCGCTGTTGCCCAGGGAGAATAGAAACGCGTGTCTTTCAATTCGCTGAAGTGTGGGTTCGAGGCTGAACACCGGTGGCCGGACGGTGACGACTCGTCTCTAGACTCCCTATCCATTTCCTTCAGCATGGCGCTCAGGCCGGTGGAAAACCGGGGTCCCAGCACGCTATATGCCGAGGTTACATGAGGTGCGCCGGTTTTAAGCGCCTCATTGAATTCGGTTAGGAGCTCATTCAGAGACCTGAGTGGTTTCCGGCTGAAGTCCTGATCTTTTAACCATAAAACCAGAACGTGAGGCTGATTTTGCTCATTCTGCATTTTCGACTTCGGAATGAACAATTCAACCGGAACTGTCAAGGCGGTTGTGCCCGTCGTCATGTCCTGACGAGTCCATTCGAAAAACCGGATATATTCACCTGATTCAGGTACGTATCCCGCAGCTCCCAAAGCCGATACGACGGCATAACGATCGTTCAGCCGCGACTCGGCGCTACTGGAATAGGGGCTTCCATCGACAAATACCGGCACGACGCGAAGCCCGGATGAAATTCCCAATTCTGCAATGACATTGATGAGGCCGGAAAGCGGGTAGGGAAGCCTCGCTTTATGGCTCAACATTTCCGGATTTTGTTTTTCGCTAAGCCGATGCGCTTCGACTGCTTCGAATGGGTCCTGCCAAAGGCGCGACTGTACAGTTCCCTTTTCCGCGAATATATAACTTGCGGTGTCCTTGTGGATCGGCCGGGAAGTCTGGAGTGACATTTGCTGATAGATGAAGAAGCTGCTTATCATCGAGATCAACGCAAATATTCCCGCTAGCGGCAGCTTGGCTTTTTCGTCGTGTTGTTCCGCCATATCGTAAGCCTTTTGATGGCGCCGCCCAATTGGGTTTGAGCGGTCCAGGGGCGGTAATCGGAATGGTAGAGTTACACTTATTTATAGCATAAACGCCTAAAAAAACCCCATAAGAACCATAAAGCAAAACCCCCTAAGAACCATAAAGCGGAAAGTTTATCCCTCATCAACCTGAAAATCGACGCAGACCTGCAGCAAGGCGACGTTTTAATAGATCAGGCAGCTCGATCTTAGGATGCTCTGATTTTGTCGACCATGACCACCTGCAAATTTTGCAGCCTTCTCCAATACCGTTATACCTTCTGACGCCCGAGGTTGTACTTCAGTCCAATTGGCGGCGCGTCCAGAACGAGTAATATTCAACTGGGGAACAGCTAGCGGAATTCAATGCCGGCTTTTCCCTTGCAGCAAACGCCACGGGCCCGGCAGCAGTGATCCTGCTCCGGGTCTTTTTTCTCGACTCATCAATGCAGTGTCCTGATATATGCGGGAAAAAGTAACTGTGCGCGTAAAAATCATCATCGTGGCGCTCATCATCGGCCTGGTATGGAGAGGAGAGCGTATTACCAGTGAAGAGGGCAGCAGAGTTATGCCTCCTGAGGCCTTATCCTTGCCGGAGGGGAGTGACAAGCAGGTTAACGTCCGCGCCGCTACCCCCGACGGACTCCTGGACACTTCCAGGTCCCTGGAAATTGCGCCAACAACTCGTCACTAGTCAACAGCAGCGCCAATGACGCAACGCCTTCTACCGCCGTCCTTATCCTTCCCGATCCCGTTCTTGAAAAGGCGAACTTCATAACTGTGTGCGTGAGCGTACGGAAAGTCCCGGCGATTTGAGTAGCATTGCAATCCAGCAATATCGCTGAATTAATTATGAGGAACAGCCATGAAAAATATTTTCGTGCTGAAAAAGATGGCGAGGTCTGTAGCGCTCGCCAGCGTGATGCTCTTCAGTGCAGCCGGTGTAGCTCACGCCGCAGGTGCAGGTGAGCAGACTGGGCAGTATGGAGACATGTCCGGGCAGGGGAAGGGGAGCGACGCTCCCGAACCTCGTGGCTATCAGGGATCCGGCGGCTCTACCTCCGGTTCCGGCCAAGGTATGTCGGGGCAACAAGGATATGATAAATCGCAGGATAAAACGCAAAATAAGCGGCAAGATAAATCAAACGATAAGTCTTCAGGGCAGGGAGGAGAATCATCCGGCCAGTCCGGGGGCGGAGGGTACTAGATTTCCCGGAACGTATTAGCAAGGCGGAGCGGGTTATATATCCGCTGCGCCTTGTCTTTGTATTACCGGTGTTTCCCTGCAATGGCGCGCAAAATTGACGGGCTAATTTACTCTTCTGTTCGCTAGCAGACATAACTTTTGTTTCTACGAATCGTCCTTCGGTGTAAGCGAAGTACGCCACACCGTTGCTCTTCGACTGCGGGATTTGCCTTCCTTTGGAAGCCATTAGATGCGGGTGGGAAATTCCGTCATCCTGCCAGTGTATTTATGGCCAAAAAGTTGCACGTCTTTTTTGCTACACCTGCGTGGCAATATCGCTTCGCAGCGTGATGCTTATCAAGAGTGTCGTTCCTGATTCGCGCCTCGCGCAATTGATTGCTCAGGATCACAAAAATGCATCAGTTGTAAATTGACCAGGCGGCGGTAGGTCGGGCTCCGCCCGACGATGGAAAAAACATGTCGGGCGAAGCCCGACCTACCGGTTGTACGCGCATCCACCAGAGAACCAGTTTTGGCTAACCTACTGTAATGCAACGGAATTGTGGATTTGAAAGACCGCCATCGGTTCAACCGGTCTTCTTACTTCGGCAAAAACCCGTACTCGACCGGGAATTTGACGTAAAAAAGGTCCAGGTTTTCCGCCTGCAGCAAATCCAGGAAGCGCCTTGCTTCCTCTTCGCTCGCGACAAAGCTAACTTCCACCGGCAGGTCTGCCGCGAGCTCGAGAAAAGTTTCTTCGTGCAATACCCCGTGCCGCCCAAAGCCCGCTAACGCGCGCATCGCGGTGCCGCCATGCAAGCCGCTTTTTTTGGCGCGCTCCAGCAACCATTCGTATAGCAGAATACCATTATGTTCCCGATATTCGCTGACAAAGAATTTGAGAAAGGTGCCTTTTGTGTCGTCCCCCCTCATTTTCTTTCTCCCGTCATTTCGCTTTCGCGGTTGAATTCAGCCAGAGCCCGAACCGACACTGCGCAGCTTAAGCAGGCTAATCGGGCCAAGCGGGTCAAGCGGGTTAATGTTGCGCCAGCCATTTGACCGTCATGATTCCAAGCACTGTCATCGCCAGCGAGCCGGCCAGATGTGAAAAAATAATGAGACAAGCCCAGGCATATTGCTCGCGCAACAGCAGGTTGACTGTTTCAGCAGAAAAAGTGGAGAAGGTGGTCAATCCGCCGAGAAAACCGGTAAGGGCAAACAGCCGTGCTTCGGGCGGCAGCATCGTATTGTGATGAAAATACTCGACCACAACGCCGACAAGATAGCCGCCGGTGAGGTTCGCCATTAAAGTGCCGAGGGGAAGGGTGGGAAATACCGGATTTAATGCCATGCCAAACCACCAGCGTAGCCATGCGCCCAGCGCCGCACCTGCGCCCACCGCCGTTATCGCGTAGATACCCATTTTATTGTTATGCAGGTTAACTGCTTTCCATTACCCGGCTATATAATCCTTCGCGAGCCAGACCATTCAGTTGGCAGCGCTTGAAGAAAGTTCGTTGTGCTGCGGCAACGTTGCCTTCCTGCCCCTTCCAGGCGGTTAAAACTGGCGCTTGCAACGCGCGCCCGTAGGAGAAGCTGAGTTGCCAAGGGTGATGGGCGTCCTTTGTATTCATCGCGTTGAGATGATCGGTTGCTTCTTCCGCGCTTTGACCACCCGACAAGAATACGATTCCAGGAACCGCGGCGGGCACGTAGCTGCGCATGCAACGGATAGTTGCCGCTGCAACCTGTTGCGGACTGGCCTGTTGCAGGCATTTCATCCCTGAAATCACCATATTCGGCTTGAGCAGCATCCCCTCGAACCGCACGCCGTGCGCGTCAAGCTCCCCAAATAAAATTTCAAGCATTTGTGAGGTGGCTGCCTCGCACCGGTCGATAGTGTGGGCGCCGTCCATGAGTATTTCGGGCTCGACAATCGGAACAATGCCAGCTTCCTGGCAAAGGGCGGCATAACGCGCCAGTGCATGGGCATTCGCATGAATCGCGTATGTCGAAGGCAGGTCCTGCTCATTGATTTCCATCACAGCCCGCCATTTGGCAAACCTGGCCCCGAGCTGTTTGTACTCTGCAAGCCGGTCGCGCAACCCATCCAGTCCTTCGGTGACCTTGTCACCGGGACACAATGCCAGCGCTTTTGCGCCTTTATCCACCTTGACGCCCGGTATGATCCCCCGGCTCGATAGCAATTTAGCAAAAGGCGTACCATCGCGCGTGCTCTGGCGCAATGTTTCATCAAAAAGAATGACGCCGCTAATGTAGCGCTCGATACCATCCGCAGTGAAAAGTATTTCCCGGTATCGCCGGCGGTTTTCTTCAGTGGATTCAAGCGCGATCGAATCAAAGCGTTTCTTGATAGTCGGGTTGCTTTCATCAGCCGCCAGAATACCCTTCTGTTTCGCAACGATAGCGTCGGCCACCGACTTGAGTTCGTCAATATTCATAAGCGCTTATTCTCCTGTAAAGCTGAAGATTCACATCGAAGCCAGAAACATTCATGGGTAATGTCGCTCCAGCCTATTATTTGACTGGAGGCGCCCCGAAAAAGCCCATTTGCCACACGACGATCAGGGCGACGATGATTCCCGCAATCAACATATAAAACGGCCACACCGGTTTTTTTTCCGCATAGGGATCGGCCAGCGAGCGACGCGAACCTTCCGGCAAACGAGCAAGCTTGGTCAACGAGGTGCCAAATGGAATATTGATGCGTGCGCGCGCGTTGATCGCCCAGCCGTTTGCATCCAGCACGGGACCAAGGTTGCGTTTCTTCAACTTGAACCACGCTACAATCATCGCCGGGCCGGAAATCAATAACATCAAACCGATTATCGCCAAAGGTATTTGCCAGAATTGCAGTCCCAATATTCCACTGACCAGCGAAGCAAGTATGCCGCCGATAGCGCCGAGCGCCAGCCCTATCGCCGCAAAAATCCCGGCAAATTTGCCTACATCGAAAGGCGGCTTTGATGTTGGCGGCGGAGGAGGCGCACCCGGAGTGACGGGGGGAGTAGGCACCGCCGCAGCAGCGAGCAGCTTCTCATCCGATGCAGCCGCTTTCGATGCGGCCATCTTCTGCAATTGATCACCGATAAATTTGCTCAGTTTTTTATATGGCGACCAGAACGCCTGACGGATACTGATCGAATGGTCCAGGATTCGCACAATAGTGGCATCCCAGTCCTGGCCCTTTCGATCATAGAAAATACCGTTTCGTCCCACCATCAGGAAATCGGAGTCGCCGGCGGTGAAGGCAGCGGCGATGCTCATCTTCTCCGTGCCGCCTTTGCGTACACAATCGCAATACGCGAGATACAGGCCACTCGTATTTGCAAACTCAGCATGTTTGGCTATATCGTCGACCCTTACGCACAGCTCGCAGCTGCGTCCGTCCAGGTACAGTATGCCTACCTGGAATAGCGCCTTATCTCTCCCCGTATAAAAGCTGCGAAACGATACGAAGTTATTCACGAGATTAAATAAATCACGTTTATAGCGCAGCAGTTTTTCCACCGAGCGGATCGCGTTTACTTCGCTTTCCACCGCTTTATCCCGGTTAATCAAATCATCGATTGCTTCCTTGTGCTTGCTGCGGGAGATCTCGCGCAGGCGTTCCTTGCCGAGTTGCTCGGCGCTACAGGCTGGCTTGGCGGACTGCCATTTTTCAAATGCGTCGAATTTGGTGCAAAGGGTGGCCCACTCCGACGCGAGCAATATTTCCTTATCGCCGAATACCGGTGCAATGGTACGCTCGCGCAACGCGTCTATCTGTTTTTGCCAGGCGGGATTGAGGCCGGAAACCAGCGGGAGGGGTTTATCCGGTTCCACTGTCGCAAGCGGAAAACTTGCGATATCGGTGTTTTTTGCCGATAACGTTTGTGCGGCAATGCCCTCATAATCCTCGGTGGAGCGGCTTAGCGGGACGGCTGCGCGCACATCATAAGCGGCCATCTGGCAACGCGTGAAGTAGTCGTCGACCTTTTCTTTGACGGCGTGGAAGGCATCAGCCGCAGCTTGTGTCTTGTCACCCAGAAATTGAATATCCGCATCGGCGTCACCCTTAACGCCCCAGTCCGAAAAAATGGCGACTTCTGCAAAAAACGCATCATTGATTTCCTGATTGAGGCCCGCATTCCCGCTCACATCCATTACTGAGCCGCGACACTTCATGATGTCTTCGATCGTCTTGCGCAACCCCGCATCGTTAATCTGGCTGGCGGGAACCACGCCATCGCCATTGAATTCCAGACCGGCAACAAATTTCTCGATGTCAGCCATATCCGCCAGTGAAATCTCTGCCGCATCCGGCTTGCCTAGCGTTTTCAGAATGTATTGTGCTGACGCAAGCACCCGTTGTCCTTCTTCGCTACTATCATCTATATCAGCGAGAGCCACTCGATCCGACCCTTCGACCAACAGGTCTGAATTCCTCAGTAAGCCGCCCGCCCACGCGATAGCTGCCAGCACTTCATTCGCATGCACGTGCGCATCTGCGTCGTGATCGATCAAATCGAGCGTTTTAGTGTCGAATTCTATGCCACGTGTGGGGCAGCTCAACGCTACCCACAATTTCTGATCCAGTCCTTTTAGCGCCAGCAAATCCGCACCATTATCGATTTGTACCTGATCGAATCCACCCGCACGGAAAAATTTCCATGTATGTAAGGGAGTCATGATTCATCCTTTGTATTATTTATTATTGGAATTTGCAGGGCTATTTAACGTGTTATAGATGCACTACTCGAGCAATGCAAGAAGAACCTTGCCACGACAGGACTATGGATTCACTCTTGGGAATTTCACGGGGCGGGCAAGGTCCCGCTACTTTACCCCGGGTCCGGTAACACCGTCGAAATCGAGTTTTATCAATGCCTTCCGCTCCGCTTCCGTTTGCACACCGTCGGCAATTGCTATGATACAAATGCTGTGGGCGCGCCGGCACAATCCCTTCAGGAATTTCTGGTTATTCCTGTTCTGGTGGATGCCATGCACGAAACTGGCGTCTACCTTGATGTAATCGAGGCCGAGGCCGGTAAGTTCCCTCAGTTCGGCGAAGTGATGGCCAAAGTGTTCAATGCCGATACGGCAGCCGAGTTCCTTGAAGGTGTAGCAGAAGTCACGAAACGCTTCGAATTTTCGATACGCTCCATACTCCGGCACTTCGATCCAGAGCCGCTGGCACAGGTTTGGACATTGGCGCAACAATTCTGCAAGCTTATTCCGAAAATCCCAATCTGCTATTGTTTCAATGGACACGTTGATCGCGAGTTCTCCAGTCAACGACTGCAACGTTTCGAGTCCGTGGCGGATGACAGCCAGATCAAGAGGCCCGGTCAGATTGAGGCGTGCAGCGATGTTGATGAAATCGCTCGCATCCAGCCAGCCTCCGTTATGCTGGGCTTGCATGCGGACAAAGGCCTCCTGATGCAGCGGAGCGCCAGTCGGACCGACTACGGGACACAGAACCAGCTTGAAGCGGTCTTCAGCGAGCGCATCGCTGAAGATATTCCGCCAGTCACCGATATTGACGACCGGAACAGGAAGCTGATCAGGTTGCGCGTCAACGATATGACAGGCATTGATGCCTGCGCGCTCGGCGGTGGTCAGCGCTATGTCGGCGTTGCCTAACAGTTCGCCCAGCTTATCCCCGGCCTGGTATCGAACCGCACCGATGTGGCACAGGTCGGTTATCTCCCGGTCGATTTTTGATGACAATACCGCCAATTCCATCGCCAGTTGATCCGCGATCTGGCTTGCATCATCAATATCAGGAATGACAAGGACAAAATCCGACCCGTTCAGGCGCGCAGCCAGAGGATTCCATATCTCGCTCTCGCTATCGCAAGCCCTGCCGGCAAGGTTGCCTATGAGCTTGCCGACCTCACGGAGCAGGCTGTTTGTTTCATCGCGGCCGAGTTTCTGGTTGATCTCTTCCAGGTTATTGATCCGCACCAGGAAAAGAACGCCTTGTGCGCGCTTCGTCTTCGCTACGGCTACGAGATTTTTATCATCCTCGCTCAGGGCGGTATCTCCGGTATCGCCGCCGGGGCCGGTATGTTCGCCATCCTGGATCAAAGCCGCGTCTTCGGCGCCCTCGCTCGAAGCCATATCTACGCTGTCTTTGCCGCGAGCGGTATCTTTACCTCCATCCTGAGTAGCGCCTTCGCCCTCTTTGCCATCCAGAATTTCGAGAAACCGGGCCATGAAGTAAGCGCGATTTGCCAGGCCTGTGACGGGGTCGTAATTTATCAGTTTGCGCAGGCTCTCCATCCTGGACGCTTCCTCTATGGCCCTGTTATGCAAGCGTCTTATCATGTCATTCGTCGCATGCGCGATGGTGCGCAATTCGGGTATGCGAGAGTCGGAAATGGTGAGAAAACGCCGTTCCGTAATAGCTTCAGCTTGCTTGACCATTGCTGCCAGTGGTTTTCTGACACGCTGCAGTATCAGTATGCCGATGAGCCCGCAGAATATGCCCGCGGCCAGAAACCAGATCAATAACGTTCCCGTTTGATCCCAGAGAGCCTGATAGGCGAACTGGGCGTTAGCCGCAACCCTGATGACGCCGAAATGCATCCAGCCGTCCGAGATCTGGGCGATGCCCGCTTCGGCGCTGATGGGGAACAGGTCGATAAACCACTCGGGAACAGCGCTGTCTTTCCGATCCCGCACCCGTTCGGCAATCACCCTGCCATCCGGCGAAGTGATGGAGATCGCCTCATATTGGCCGCTATCGAAAAGTGTCCCGATTTGCAGGCCGATCGTCACCGTATCCTTGCTCAGTTGCGAGATCGAGTGGGCGAGGGAATTGGCGCTATCGATATTTTTTTGATGGAGTTGCTGTTCCAGATAGCTTCGCGCGCTGAGCAGGCTTATGGCAAAGCTGCCTGTGAAACTTGCCAGGGTAACCAGGATAACCGTCAACCGGAGTTGTCGAAGAAGAGACATCGAACGCCTTATTTTTGGGGGCCTCTGGATAAGCCCCGCCGGGTTGCCGGTCAGTTGCGGACGAGCGGATGGGCGGACTTACTCTGGGGTTTCTTATTTTATGAGATTATCACGGACTGAATGTTGCTTTCCAATTTGTAAGAAGCCAACTGCATGAAGAATGCGTCAAAGTAGAGAATGTACGCGTGGCAGGGAATAAAAAGGAGTTTGATATGCATACCGCCTTCATTTCGCACCCCGATTGCCTGCTACACGATATGGGTTTACACCATCCTGAGTCCCCAGCGCGGCTCAAGGCGATTGAGGATGAGCTGGCCTCCTCCGGCCTGATGGATAAACTGGAGCGCCATCTTGCACCACTAGCCACCCTCGGGCAACTGAAACGGGTGCATGCCCCAGAGTATATCGCGTTGCTGGATGCCGCTGGGCGTCAGGCGCTGTCATCGGGCCTCGTGAATCTCGATCCGGACACGGCGATGAACCGATACAGCCTGCAATCCGCTTATCGTGCGGCGGGTGCGGTAATCCTGGCAACGGATCTGGTGGCTGGAGAGCAGGTGGAAAATGCCTTCTGCAGTATTCGTCCCCCCGGTCATCATGCGGAACGCAACCGCGCGATGGGCTTCTGCCTGTTTAACAATATCGCGGCAGGGGTTGCGCACGCCATTGAAGCGCATGCACTGGAGCGTGTTGCCGTGGTAGATTTCGATGTGCATCACGGCAATGGCACAGAGAATATTTTCCGGGATGATCCGCGAGTCATGATGGTTTCCACTTTCCAACACCCTTTGTATCCATATAGCGGGGTGAAGGGGCGCTCGGAACGCATGGTCAATATTCCGCTGGCCGCCGGTAGTGATGGCCAACTGTTCCGCGAAGCGGTGAACCGATTCTGGCTACCCGCGCTGGAAGGGTTCCAACCGCAGATGCTATTCATCTCGGCCGGCTTCGATGCGCATAAAGATGACGATCTTGCTTCATTGAATCTAGTGGAAGCGGATTACACATGGGTAACACAAAAGATCAGGGAGGTTGCGCAAAAGCACGCCGGCAACCGCATCGTATCCGCTTTGGAAGGGGGGTATGACTTGCCCGCACTGGGGCGAAGCGTGGCTGCCCATTTGAAAGCCCTTACCGATCCTTGACCGGTTATCGGAATTTCGTCCAACGCAGCATGCTTCGCCTGTTTTGGCTACAATTTATCGCATGCCGGACGATACGCCGGGGCAAACTGGGATCACCATCGTCAAACTTATCAGGAGCAATTTTTCTCTCCGGACTTGTTTCATAACGCAGCCATTGTGTCTATGATAGAAACATAGACAGGCGATTGACTTCAGTCGATTTCCTGTATCCTCGAAAAGGACAATGAAGACCAGCCATAAATCGCGTACCCCTCTTATTTTGCTGATCGCTGTGTTGATTGGCGGTGCCCTGCTTTGGCATCATTACTCGAGCGGAAAGCTCAGCATCAGGATTGGCGTGCTCCACTCCCTGTCGGGGCCCATGGCGGCGAGCGAAAAACCATTGGTCGCTGCAATCCAGCTTGCCATCGAAGAGGCTAACGCGGCAGGCGGTATCGGGGGACAGAAGATCGAGGCTGTGGTGGCCGATTGCCGGTCTGACGCTACGTATTGCGCCCAACAGGCGGAACGTATGATTACTGAAGAACACGTACAAGCCTTGTTCGGATGCTGGACAACGGACTGCAGGAAAAAAGTGAAAAAAGTAGTCGAGGAGCATCGCCACCTGCTCTTTTACGCGCTACGGTATGAGGGTATGGAACAGTCGCCCAATATCATATACGGCGGTGCCATACCTAACCAGTTAGTCATGCCTGCGGTGAATTGGGCGCTGGAGAACCTCGGCAAGGAAGGTAATCCGGAAAAGCATGGCAAGCGGGTTTATCTGGCGGGGTCAGACTATATCTTTTCGCAGGTGCTGAGCATCCTTATCAAGGATATGGCGGGTGCGCACGGCGCGGTGGTGGTGGGCGAGCGGTACCAGCCTCTGGGGGCCGCCAACATGGACGATCTGGTAGCCGATATCGCGGATAAGCAGCCTGATATTGTATTCAATACGATCAGCGGCCCCGATAATAACGTTTTCTTCAAGACGCTTAAAAAGAATGGAATCGTCGCCGCCATGATGCCGGTCTTGTCGTTCGGCGTTACCGAAGTGGAGTTGAAAGGCGCAGAGACTGCTCCGATGGCGGGTCACTATGCCGCACGGAATTATTTCCGGACTATTCCTACCCATGAGAACCAGGCTTTCGTTAAGCGATTCCGTGACCGTTTTGGGGAGCATGCTCTGCTCGACAGTCCCGCTGAAGCTTCTTACCTCAATATGCGGATGTGGATTCAGGCAGCGCTCGAGGCAAGTTCGGGCGATTTGCATAAGGTGCAGCGCACGATTCTGCGTCAGAGCCTGCTCGCACCTGAGGGAATCGTTTCGCTCGACCCGGTCACGCGTCACGTCTGGAAAGTGGCCCGCGTTGGCAGATCCCGCGAAGACGGCCAAATCGATGTTGTCTGGGATTCCGGGAAGCCGCTCGAGCCGGCGCCATTTCCCACATACCGGTCGCGCGAAGAGTGGAAGCATCTGCTCGGACCCATCGCGAGCCCCCAACCATGATAGGGTTCACCTCGCTCACCCAGCGCTTCGCGGTCTGGTTCATGGCCGTCTCTTTGCTTCCCATCCTGGTCATCGGTTACAGCCTGTTGCGTACTTTCGAAACCGAGACGCAGAAAACGGCCGTCCAGCAAGTCTCGGCCATCGCCGACATGAAAGCGGAGCAAATCGATAGTTACCTGCGCGAGCGTATCCGCGATGCCAGGATTATACAGGTTGCCAGTACCACACGCACGGCGATGCGCGAATTTGCCAGCGCCTACGCCAAGGATGGAGTTGAGTCACATGCGTATCGCCGATTGGATGCGTTTTACCGCGGGCATTTCAAACGTTTTGTCGAGGATGCCGGTTATTACGATCTGTTCCTGATTTCCACTCAAGGCGACATCGTCTATACCCAGGCTCATGAAGCAGATTTTGCCACTAATCTCATCACGGGTCCTTATCGAAACAGCGGCTTGGGCAGAATCACACGTGCAGCGCTGAATACCTTGCAGAGTGGAGTATCGGATTTCGAATATTATCCGCCATCCCGGGGAGCGATCGCTGCGTTCATGGCGATTCCCATCGTGGTTGAGGGAAAACTCGAAGGGGTACTGGCGCTGCAATTCTACAGCGAGCGCGTGTTTGACGTGGTAACCGACAATGTGGGCCTGGGAGCGAGTGGCGAAACGGTGGTTACACGGCTTCTGGACGATCACACCGCATTGGTGATGGCGCCGCTGAAGCATGAGCCCAATGCAGCATTGGAGTTCAAGATACCCATTCATAATCCGCCATTTTCGACATCGGTCCATAACGGCTTGTACGGCGAACGCGGAGGCGGTCTGAAAATGGACTATCGCGGCAAGGAGGTCGTCGCTGCGTGGAGATACCTGCCGCGCATGAACTGGAGCATCGAGGTCAAAATGGATGCGGACGAGGTATTTGCTTCAGTGACGCGCGTTCGAGCTTTCAGTTTGCTGATTCTTGGCCTGACGCTGCTGGTTGCCTCGCTGGGCGCCGTTTTGTTCAGCCGGCGCGTAGTAACCACGCTGAAAAAACTTAGCCATAGCGCACAGCACATCGCCGCGGGCAATCTGCAGCAGCGTGTGCCCGTCAAGGGATGGAACGAGATAGGAAAACTCGCCGGTACGTTCAATACGATGATCGAACGCCTGAACGTCAGCAATCGTGAACGGGACCTCGCTGAAGACGATTTGCGCCAGCTGAACCAGGACCTCGAAACCAGGGTCGCGACCCGCACCGCCGAGCTGGAGCGAGCCAATGCGATCCTGGCAAGTAAAGAGGAGGAAACACGTTCCGTTGTCGAGCATATGATGGACTGCATCGTTACCATCGATGACAAAAGCATCATCCGCTCAGTCAACCCCGTGATTGAAAAACTCTTCGGATACACACGCGAGGAGGCGATCGGCCAGAACGTTTCCATACTCATGCCGGAACCCCATCGCAGCGGCCATGATGGTTACATCAGCAGGTATTACCGCACAGGAAGGGGCCGCTGTGAATTCGATCATATTCTCACGCTGGAAGTCGAGGGAGTGCATAACATCGGCATGGGCCGGGAGGTTGAAGGACGTCACAAGAATGGCCAGGCTATTGATTTGTATGTTGCGGTCAGCGAATATTTCGTCGGGGGAAAGCGCTACTTCACGGCTATTCTGCGCGATATCCATGACCGTAAACAGGCCGAGCAGGCGTTGCGGGGAAGCGAGCAGCGCCTGCGCGCCATAGTGGATAATCTGGCGGCGTTTGTCGGGGAAATGACACCCGACGGGGTGCTGGTCGAGATCAATCGCACCGCGCTGGAGAGCGGCGGTTTGCGGCCCCCGGATGTCATCGGCAAAAGACTCGATGAAACCGCGTGGTTCGCTTTCAAGCCGGAAGTGCAGGCACAAATTCGCCAAGACATCAAGCGCGCCGTAGGCGGCGAAATAGTGCGTCATGATATCGAGGCACGCATCGCCGGCGGCGGCGTGATGACGATGGATTTCATGCTTGTGCCGGTTCGCGATGCCAAAGGCCAGGTGGCCAAGCTGATACCTTCCGGTATCAACATCAGCGAGAGAGTGCGTATGCTGAAGGATTTGCAGCAAGCCCGGCTCGATGCGGAGCAGGCCAACCAGGCCAAATCCATTTTTCTGGCAGCCATGAGCCACGAGATACGCACGCCCATGAACGGCGTGATCGGCATGGCGGACGTACTACAGCAAACCAGCTTGAATGGCTATCAGATGGAAATGGTCGACCTGATACGGGAATCCGCCTTTGCCCTGCTGGAGATCATCGAGGATATTCTCGATTTCTCCAAGATCGAAGCGGGACGGCTGGAAATCGAACAGGCGCCCACGTCGATCGTTACCGTGGTGGAGAAGGCCTGCAACATGCTGGAAAGCCTGGCTTCACGGAAAGGGGTGGAGCTTACTTTGTTTCTCGACCCGGCGATTCCGGAGGAAGTTTATGGCGATGCGCTCCGTTTGCGCCAGGTGTTGGTCAATCTCGCCAATAACGCTATTAAATTTTCGAGCGGGCTGGAAGAGCCCGGCAGGGTATCGGTGCGGGCATTGATGGCGGACCATAGCGCGGATCGGGTAACTGTGGAATTTCAGGTAACGGATAACGGCATAGGCATGAACGAGGAGACCAAGGCGCGTCTTTTTACCTCCTTTACCCAAGGCGATACCTCGACTACCCGCCGGTATGGCGGCACCGGGCTGGGGTTGGCCATCTCTTACCATCTGATTCAATTGATGGGAGGGACAATAACGGTACAAAGCGCGCCGGGCAAGGGTTCCATTTTTACCGTACGCATATCGTTCGCGCAATTGCCGGCCGCCCCATCGGGAGACAAGGTGGTAGACCTGACGGGGGTTTCCTGCCTGGTACTGGGTGACGAGAAGGGAATGGCGGACGATCTGGCCGTGTACTTGAGGTACAGCGGGGCAACTGCCGAGCGCGTCAGGGATCTGGCGGCGGCTCGCGAACGGATAAAAGTACTCCCGCCCGGCTTATGGCTGCTTATCATTGACGCGGGTCACAATGTTCCACCCATCGAGCAACTGCGTGAAGCCTTCCAGTCACGACCCGATATGGACCCCCACTTCGTGGTTCTCGAGCATGGGCATCATCAGCCCGACATTGAGCCGCGATTCGTTGTTATCAGGCGCGGCCGCCGTCGTCATGAGCGTTCCGAAATGGTCGATACGGTCACACTGGATGGCGATGTCATGCATCGCGAAGCTTTCCTGCGGGCGGTGGCTATCGCGGCGGGGCGCGCACATGAAGAAGTCGAAACGCAGGAGGCTGCCAAGGTCGAGCCGATGGTTGCGCCGTCTCGCGAGACGGAGCTTAAGGAAGGGCGGCTGATTCTCGTAGCGGAAGACAACGAAATCAACCAGAAAGTGATCCGCCAACAGCTCACGTTGCTGGGCTATGCCACAGATATCGCCGGCGATGGCCGCGAAGCGCTGAAACGCTGGGAGAGCGGCAACTACGCGCTGCTGCTCACCGACCTGCATATGCCGGAGATGGATGGCTACCAGTTAACCTCAGCCATTCGCCTCGCCGAGCAGGGCAAAACCAGAAAACCCATTATTGCGTTTACTGCCAATGCACTCAAGGGCGAGGCCGAGCATTGCCGTGAAGTGGGCATGGACGATTATCTGAGCAAGCCTGTGCAACTCTCCCACTTGAAAGCGATATTACATAAATGGCTGCCTCCTGCCACTACCACGCAACTGCTGTCGCTCGCAACCCCCGCTATCTCTGCCGCCCCGGCCGCCGTGCCCGCTACTACCCCCAGCACTCCCACCGCGACCCCCACCCCAATGGTGCAAAAACCGGTGGACGTGAATGTCCTTAAAGAGCTTGTTGGAGATGATCCGACGGTGACCAGTGAGTTTTTGAGAGATTTTCGCACTAGTTCGGAAAAAATAGCGGCGGATTTGCGCAGCGCTTGCCAGGGAGGGCAGGCAAAAATCGCCGGCGCCACCGCTCACAAACTCAAGTCGTCGGCCCGGGCGGTGGGTGCGTTGGCGTTAGGCGAATTATGTGCGGAGATGGAACAAGCAGGAAAGGCAGGCGACGCTCAGGCTTTAAATGCGCTATTGCCGCGTTTCGAGTCGGAGTTGGCAGCCGTGAATAAATATATCGATTCATTGCAAGGCTGATGCGAGCAGGATCCGTGACGCTGGCTGGGGTCGATTGCGGCGCCGGAGTGATAGTGCCTTTTTCGAGAAGGCAAAATAATGACCCATTTGATGACCCGTCTCAAACGAGCATTATAATATCGGATCGAATGGGTTATGCTCCCGTTATCACGATAAAGATTCCTTGCCGCGATTCAGCACTGGAGCCTGGGAATCTCCGAATTTATCCGGCTTCGCCAGGAAAGGGCGCGGCGAAAAATGATGGGCTGACAGATCAGCATAGTTTCCAGCTATCGACCTGAAGGGAAGAGCGAACGCCATGACAGATAGATCCGCAGTCAATATTCTGGTGCTTGACGATGAGTCTTTCATGCTCAAGCTGCTGGGGCGCATCCTGTTGAACCTGGGATTTACCTCGGTAATTTTTTGCGATAGCGGGCGATCGGCCCTGGAACAGATAACTGATGCGAATGTACGGCCGAACCTGATCCTGCTGGACCTCAATATGCCCGAAATGGATGGGATCGAGTTTGTGCGGCACCTTGTCGACCGGCATTATTCCGGTAGCCTCATACTGATCAGCGGCGAGGACGAGCGCATGCTGCAAACCGCGGAGAAACTGGTACGGGCGCATAAGATCCCCATACTTGGGTACCTGCACAAGCCTGTCAAACCGGATGCGTTATCCGCGATGCTTGAGAAGTGGACGCCACCCCTTACCGAAGCCGCCGGCGTGGCGAAGAAAATGTACGGCTCGGATGAGTTGAGGGCTGCCATCGACAATGGCGAACTGATCAATTATTACCAACCGAAAGTGGCGGTCGCCACCGGCGAACTGATTGGTGTGGAGACGCTGGCGCGATGGCAGCATCCCGTGGATGGTCTCATCTTTCCAGACCAATTCATCAATGTGGCCGAGGCGTCCGGCCTGATCGATAAGCTGACTCAAGTGGTATTCACGGGCGCGATGACGCAGGCGAAAGCCTGGGAAGAAGCGCACCTGCCATTGCGGATCGCCGTCAATGTATCCATGGATAATCTGGCATCCCTGGATTTTCTGAATTTTGTTGCCGAGATCACCACAAAGCTGGATGTAGCGCCGCATAACGTGGTCCTGGAGGTAACGGAAACCCGATTGATGCAGGATACGCGCGCGCCGCTTGAGATTCTGACCCGGCTGCGCTTGAAGCGCTTCCGCCTTTCCATTGATGATTTCGGCACCGGGCACTCTTCCCTGGCACAGTTGCGCGACATTCCCTTTGATGAACTCAAGATCGATCAGGGTTTCGTACATGGCGCATGGAAAGACGAAACATTACGTGCCATGTATGACGCGAGCCTGTCTCTGGCACGACAACTGGACATGGAGGTGGTGGCGGAAGGAGTAGAAGACCGGAACGATTGGGACCTTCTGCGCCTCACGGGATGCGATCTGGCCCAAGGGACGTTCATGTCGCGGCCTATGCTGGCCGCCGATCTGCCTGCATGGATTGAAAAATGGCGCGAGCGGGTGCAAAACGAGCTTTCCATCCCTGCGGAGGCTCAGGGAGTTATCAAATAATTATTCGCGATACCCCTGCGGGTCGGAAAATTGGCCGCTCATGTAATCGGTCTGTGATACCACAAGAAATCAGGAATGAGTGCGGTAGGTCGGGCTATGCCCGACGATCGAAGAAATGATGTCGGGCAGAGCCCGACCTACTCCATTCATATGACGTTCAATGCGATGGTGATGCCTTTTCAATCCACCGTCGTCTTCATGGATGGCGAGCGCGCTCTGCTGTTTGCGCGCCTTCGTCCACTCACGCTGCGCTAATCCGGCTCAGAAAATTTATGATGGAGGTAGGTCGGGCTCTGCCCGACATCGCTTCTTTGATCCAAGCTGCGCATGAATTCCAGGTTGTTCTGCTGATGTAGAATCATCCGGAGCAAGTAGCGCAACCCATCAAGGATGAATGACAATCGGTTGCGGCTTCCGGCCTTCATCATCCTGTAAGACGTCTGCGGATGATTTCTATCCGAGCACTTCCCGAAGAAACTGAGCAGAAGTTCTATATAAGCAGTGCCGCCGCCACGCGTCGTCCTTCGGCTGTCAGTATGTTATAGGTGCGGCATGCGGCGGCGGTATCCATCACCTCGACGCCGATGCGTGACTCTATCAGCGTCCTCGTCAGTGTCGGGTGAGGAAAACGCAGGGTGGCTCCGGTCCCGAACAACACCATTTCAGGTTGCAGGGAGAGCACGAATTCGAAGTGCTCGGCCCTGAGCTGTTCAAAGGTTTTGGCGTCCCAATTTTCAATCAGGCGATCGGGCAATACGATCAGGCTTTGCTCATGACGCGTCTTATTGACCATGACGTATCCGGCCCCGTAGCCGGTGAACATGTTTTGTTCGGAAAACACGGAAAGATGCAACTTCACGTAAGGCTCCATTTGCGGCAGATTGGCGTGTCGGGTAACATTACATCTTTTTTGCGCCTTGATAAAGTTTTTGTGTCAATTAAGGGGAACAACGCAGGCCGAGGATTTTTTCGGTGCCTGCGATGGAAACCGCAAAGCTTTGAATTTCAAATACTCCACCATTAGGTTATCTTCTACCGGCGCTTACCAGCGCTATTGCCAATCAGGTCTTTTCCATTCATGCGACCCATCCTGAAATCCAGCAAGCTGGCGAATGTATGTTATGACATCCGCGGGCCGGTGCTCGACCGTTCGAGACAAATGGAAGAGGAAGGGCATTACATCATCAAGCTCAATATCGGCAATCCGGCCTCATTCGGTTTTGATGCGCCCGAGGAGATTCTGCAGGATGTCATTCATAACCTCTCCGCCGCGTCCGGCTACTGCGACTCCAAAGGCTTGTTCGCCGCACGCAAGGCGATCATGCATTACACGCAGGAAAAACGCATTCAGGACGTGCGGATGGAGGATATTTACATCGGCAACGGCGTTTCCGAGTTGATCGTGATGGCGATGCAGGCGCTGTTGAATACCGGTGACGAGGTGCTGATCCCCTCTCCCGACTATCCATTGTGGACCGCGGCGGTGGTGTTGGCCGGTGGCACGGCGCGGCATTATGTTTGCGATGAGCAATCCGGATGGCTGCCGGACCTGGATGATATGCGTTCGAAAATTACGCCGAACACCCGCGCCATCGTTGTCATTAATCCCAATAATCCTACCGGCGCGCTTTATCCGGATGACGTATTGCGTGAAATCATCGAGATCGCGCGCCAGCATCAGCTCATCATTTATGCGGATGAAATTTATGATAAAGTGCTGTACGATGGCGCCACGCACACTTCGATAGCCTCGCTGGCGGACGACATTCTATTTGTAACCCTGAATGGCTTGTCCAAGAATTATCGGGCCGCGGGGTTTCGCTCCGGCTGGGCGGTGGTTTCGGGAACAAAACAATTTGCCCGCGATTATATATCGGGGCTGACCATGCTTGCTTCCATGCGCCTGTGCGCAAATGTTCCCTCGCAATTCGGCATTCAGACCGCGCTTGGCGGCTATCAAAGCATCAAGGATCTGGTAATGCCCACAGGGCGGCTTATGCGGCAGCGTGATCTCGCCTGGAAATTGCTGACCGATATTCCCGGCGTTACGTGCTACAAGCCGCAGGCCGCAATGTATTTATTCCCGCGGCTGGAGCCCGAAATGTATCCAATCGAGGACGACGAGCAGTTTGCGCTGGATCTGCTGCTGGAAGAGAAGGTGCTGCTGGTGCAGGGCAGCGGCTTCAACTGGCCGTCCACCGATCACTTTCGCGTGGTTTTTTTGCCCAACAGCGATGACCTGACGGAAGCAATCGGCCGCATCGGGAATTTCCTTGAGCGGTATCGCAAGCGCTGCCGAACCTGAGCTTAACCTGACAAAACAGTAAAAACGCAGCGGGAGGGATAAACCCCGACCGCCAACGTCACGCCGAAATACTGAGCCCATCCGCCAACTTTATTTTTATTGAACTCAACATGAAACCCATCAATGTAGGCTTGCTAGGCGTCGGTACTGTCGGCGGCGGCACTTTTGCGGTGCTCAAACGCAACCAGGAGGAAATCACGCGTCGTGCCGGGCGCGGCATCGTCATCCGCATGATCGCCGATCGCGACCTGGAGAAAGCGCGCAATATCGCGGGTAATGACGTCGTGGTTACCGCCGACGCGAATGAGGTCGTAACGAATCCGGATATCGATATCGTCGTCGAACTGATCGGTGGCTACACCGTGGCGAAGGAATTGACACTGAAGGCTATCGAGAACGGCAAGCATGTCATTACCGCCAACAAGGCGCTGCTGGCTTCGCATGGCACCGAAATTTTCGCGGCAGCCCAGAGAAAAGGCGTCATGGTTGCGTTCGAAGCGGCCGTAGCAGGGGGCATACCCATTATCAAGGCATTGCGTGAGGGACTGACTGCGAATCGTATCGAATGGATTGCCGGCATCATCAACGGCACGAGTAATTTCATCCTGTCCGAAATGCGCGATAAGGGGCTGACATTCGATACCGTGCTGAAGCAGGCGCAAAAACTGGGCTATGCCGAGGCTGATCCCACGTTTGACATCGAAGGTATCGACGCCGCGCACAAGCTCACCATCATGGCGGCTATCGCGTTCGGGATTCCCATGCAGTTCGATAAGGTTTACACCGAAGGCATCACCAGATTGACCCGCGAAGATATTCGCTATGCGGAGGAGCTGGGCTATCGCATCAAGCTGCTGGGCATTACACGGCGCACGCCCAAGGGGATCGAGCTGCGCGTTCATCCAACGCTGATTCCTGCGAGGCGGTTGATAGCCAATGTGGAGGGTGTCATGAACGCGATCGTCGTGAAAGGCGACGCGGTAGGCGCCACCTTGTATTATGGCGCGGGTGCGGGCGCTGAGCCTACCGCCAGTTCGGTGGTGGCGGATCTGGTGGATGTGACCCGCATGCATACCGCCGATCCTAAACATCGTGTTCCTCATCTCGCTTTCCAGCCCGACCTGCTTTCGGATACACCCATCCTGACCATGGACGAGGTGGAGACTTCATACTACCTTCGCTTGCGAGTGATGGATAAACCCGGGGCACTGGCTGACATCACCCGCGTACTCGCCGATCTGGGCATTTCCATCGACGCTATGGTGCAGAAAGAACCGAGCGAGGGTGAAGATCAGGTGGATATCATCATGCTCACCCACTTGGCGATTGAAAAAAACATTAATGCCGCGATCGCGAAAATAAAAAAACTGCCTTTGACAACCGGTAAGGTGACGCGCATCCGGCTGGAAAATTTAAGCAGCAAGTAGTGGGGGACCATTCTTGGGGCCTCCAAACGTTGCGCGATCGGACAATCAACCGTCGCCGCCCAGCTGAACTGTCACCGGTAAGTTGCTAGGCGGGGTGTGCGAGCAGGATGGCTTCGCGCCGAGGCTGGGGTAGCATAAGTTGCAAGTCAAATGTTATATGTGAGAGTTGTTCCAGTTCTGTTGTGGTGAAAATAATGCGCTATATTTCTACTCGCGGCGGCATGCCGCCGAAAAAATTTTCCATGATTCTCCTGGGTGGGCTGGCGACTGACGGTGGGTTGGTGATGCCTGAAACCTACCCGAAGTTCGATGCCGCCGAGCTGGAAAGATTGCGCGCCCTGAATTACCAGGAGCTCGCGTTCGAGATTATTTCACGTTTTGCAGATGATATTCCCGCCGCCGATCTGCACGGCATCATTACGCGGACTTATACCGCTGAAATGTTTCAGAGTGAGGAGATCACTCCCTTGGCGACACTGGAGCCGGGGCTGCACATCCTGCGATTATCGAACGGGCCGACCCTGGCCTTCAAGGATATTGCCCTGCAATTGCTGGGTAATTTGTTCGAGTATGCTCTGGCAAAAACCGGAGAGCGTCTGAATATTCTCGGCGCAACTTCCGGCGATACGGGCCCCAGCGCGGAATATGCCATGCGCGGCAAGCGCAGCATTCGCGTGTTCATGCTTTCCCCACAAGGGAAGATGAGCCGGTTCCAGACCGCGCAAATGTTTTCGCTGCAAGACCCGAATATTTTCAATATCGCCGTTCGCGGCGTATTCGACGATTGCCAGGACATTGTCAAGTCGGTCAGCAACGACTCTGTCTTCAAGCAAAGATACCGCATCGGCACCGTCAATTCGATAAACTGGGCGCGTATCGCCGCCCAGATCATCTATTATTTCAAAGGGTATTTCGAGGCTACCCGCTCGAATAGCGAGCAGGTATCGTTTGCCGTGCCATCGGGGAACTTCGGTAATATCTGTGCAGGCCATGTTGCGCGAATGATGGGCCTGCCCATCAGAAAATTGATACTTGCCACCAATGAAAACGACGTGCTGGATGAATTCTTCAGGACGGGGTGCTATCGGCCCCGCACCACGGGAGAGACACAGCAGACCAGCAGTCCCTCGATGGATATTTCCAAGGCGTCCAACTTCGAGCGTTTCATTTTTGACCTGACAGAGCGAGATGCGTCCAGGGTGAAGGAATTATGGGGATCAGTGGACAAGGGCGGCGCTTTCGATCTCGCCGCTACGCCGTTATGGGAGAAAGTGAAGAACTTCGGTCTTGTATCGGGAACCAGTAACCATGCGGCCCGCATCGCGACCATCCGCAAAACATATGAGCAATATGGCATGCTGGTGGACCCGCATACCGCGGACGGTTTAAAGGTGGGACTGGAACACCGCGAAACCGGGGTGCCCCTGATCTGCCTGGAAACCGCACTGCCCGTAAAATTTTCCGAGAGCATCGTCGAGGCCATCGGACAGGAGCCGGCACGTCCCGCGGGTTATGAAAATATTGAAAGCATGCCGCAGCGATATGTTGTAATGAATGCTGACGCCGATGCCATCAAAGCGTTTATTGCCGAGCAGACCGGACAGCCCTAGGGAACGATTTACTTGCATTGCTTTTTTAAGCAGCGGCAAGTCAAGCAGCGGCAAGTAGAAAGCAGATCGCACTCTCGAAGATTCAATGCATGATGTCGGGCGTAGCCCGACCTTCCTCCGGCACGAATTTTCCCGCCGAGAAGTAGGTCGGGCTCCGCCCGACTCGTTTCTTTGATCGTCGGGCAGAGCCCGACCTACTTCGACATCGTTGCTTTGATCGTCAGGCAGAGCCCGATCTACTTCGATATCATTTCTTTGATCGTCGGGCAAAGCCCGACCTACCTCGTGTGAACGCGCGAGGCAAGGATCACCTTTTACCTGCGCTGCTTTTCGGCGGCGGCTAGAAAATCGTCCAGTATGGGCCCTGAGTCGAGCAACTCACTGGCGCCGCCATGAAACTCTGGATGCCATTGAAATCCAGTCACGTAGCATGCGCCCCGCATGCGTATTGCCTCGATAATGCCGTCACTGGAGACTGCCTCGACCTCGGAGTCCCGCCCCAGCCGCTTGATCGCCTGGTGATGGATGCTGTTGACAAAATGTTGATAACCCTCACCGTACAGCTTTGCCAATCGGGAGTTCTCCTCGATTAGAACTGAATGGCGATGCTGATCATACAGAGCGTGGTCGACATGCGAGATAGCGTTTGGGTGTTCGGTGGCGATATCCTGATAAAGGCTTCCGCCCAATGCCACGTTGATAAGCTGTAGCCCCCGACAAATGCCCAGTACGGGTTTCCCCTGCACGACACATTCCCAAAAGAGCTCCATTTCATAAAGATCGCGCACCCGATCTCCCGACCATTCGGGCCGTACAGGCGTTTCGCCATATGAAATGGGACTGACGTCTGCTCCCCCCTGCAGCACCAGTCCATCTATTTCCTTCACATAGTCGCTGATGCGCACGCTGGAGCGTTCGACGCCGCCTGTCTCTATGGCGGGTAGCATGAACGCAAGGGCGCGGCGGCGCATAATCCAATGGGCGACGCTTTGTTCGAGATATTGCAGGGTTTTATTGCGAAAACCTAATTCCGCAGGCGGTTGATGCAGGATACGCGGTGATAATCCGATACGTAACGGGCGCGTCATTTAGAGTCTGGGTAGGGTGCATAAAGGAATATCAAGAATAATTAGATTGCTGCATTCCTGCTGTGTTCTTCGTCACATATAAATAAATATTTGCCTCTTCATTTGCTTCCTTTGCACCCTTCTTGTGAACAATCCAGCTATTTTAGCGTCCAGCAGTATTCTTTGTACTTTAACAATAGCCGTATCCGGCGAATCAAGCTTAAAAAAATTTCCGATTCATAACTTACTTTCCCATCCACAACTCCGCCTGCAATTGCATGACGTCAGCAAGATTGTGTTCCCGCGCATAGGTTTGGCGCAACCAGCTTGTGCCATTGCCTGCTCGTAATATCTCCCGAACATGTTCCATTGCTTCCACCGCGTGCAATTCCCGGGCATGGTCCGCAATGCGCGCCAGCATATCGGTTATGTCTTCACGAATGCTGCGTTGCTCGTGGGTGCGCGGGTCGATAAAAACACCTTCGAGTCCAAAACGGCAAGCCTGAAAGCGGTTGAAGGTATAAACCAGATAATCATCCTCTTCCGGAGGCGTGCGCTGCTCCACCATGATGTAACGGGACATTGCCTGAATATAGCAGGCAATGGCGGCGGCAATTTCAACGGTAAGAGGCGTATCGCATACCCTCACCTCGATAGTGCCGAACTCTGGCTTGGGGCGGATATCCCAGTAAAAATCCTTCATTGATTCGACCACGCCGGTGCCGGTCATCTTGCCGAAAAACCGTTCGAATTCATCCCAGCGCAGTACGAATGGGGCACGACCGCTCAACGGGAAGGAAAATACTGAATTCAGGCGTGCCGAAGCGAATCCGGTATCATGCCCTTGCACGAACGGAGAACTGGCCGATAGCGCGATAAAATGCGGGATGTAGCGCGACAGCATATGCATCAAATGAAGCGCTTCGTCAGGCCCCGGGCAACCGATGTGGACATGCTGCCCGAATATGGTGAATTGTTTGGCCAGATAGCCGTACAGCTCGGACAGATGATGGAAGCGCGGCGCATCAAAAATCTTTTGCTCGCTCCAGTGTTGGAACGGGTGCGTGCCGCCGCCCGCAACCGCGACGTTGAGAAAGCGCCCCGCCTCGGATACAACGTCGCGCAAGGCACGCAACTCCTCGACCAGTCCGGTATATTCCTGTTGCACCGAGGTGTTGATCTCGATCATGCTGCGGGTCATTTCCGGCTTTATCTCGCCGGGATGCGCGCGTTTTTCAACCCGGCGTAATACATCGGGAGCCGAAGAAGCCAGGTTATAGTCATTGCAGCTGAGCAATTGCAGCTCCAGTTCCACCCCGATGCTCAAGGGTCTGGAGGGCGCGAAGGGCATGAGGCTCATCTTTTTTTCTCCGGTGTTTCCCCGGCTATTCGCAGGGCCATCTGGACCAGAATGGGGCCGCCAAGCTCAAGTATCACGATGCAGCTCATCAGTACCAGCCCCAACCCTGAACCGAACAGGGGAAAATCCACCGCCGTATCCAATGTAAGAAGCAGCGCAACGCTCGACATGGGTATCAGGGCAATCCCAAGGGCCATGGCCTGGCGCAGGCTGATGCCGCTGTAATGCGCCAATGTCAGTACAGCCAGAAGCTTGGCTGCTGCGCGTGCCGTGATAAGCAGCAAGACCAGCAGAAAGCTGTCGCGCAACCCGCTGAGGTCGGCCGCGAGGCCGTTAGCGATAAACATCAACACGACCAGAACGGCGCCTGCGGAACCGAAGTGAGGTGGAAACGTCCGTGGACGCTGCCGCCGGTACCGCGTTATGAGGCCGGCAGCAAGCAGGACGAGGATCGGGCTGAGCTTGAGTGTCGAAGCCATGATTGTCGCAAACGCAATCATGCCGAACAGGACGAAAGAAAAGGTTTCCTCATGCTGGCCGAGATAATGATGGATTCGTTCGAAGGTAATGCCGAATAACCAGGCCAGTAGCGCAGACCCACCCAGGAGATAAAGCGGCGCCAATACCGTATGGATGGCGCTGGTACCGGCCTGGCCATGCATACCGGCGACCGCCAGTTTGTGGAAGATGACTGCATAAATACAGTTGAGCGCGGTCATCAGCAGAAGCCGGTCGGTCACCTGACCCTGAGCGCGCGATTCGGTGACTATGCGTATCACGATGGCGGGTGAGGTGGCAATTGCAATGGAAGCAACAACCACTGCGGCGATATTGGCAACACCAAACCAGGCCAGCATGGAGAAAACAACGGCGAATGTGGCGGTGGATTCAAGCAGGCTTGTGGCGGCAATCCAGGGATTGGCTTTCAGCCATCGAAGATTTACTTTGCTGCCCAGTTCGAACAAGAGAATGCCTAACGCCAGGTCGACTACCAGCCGCCATTCGGTGGCGGGCAATGGCGGGATAAAGCCCAGGCCGCCAGGACCCAGCAGTGCGCCGATGCCGATATAGCCTACGATACGCGGCAACCGCAGGTGGCGCACCAGCGCTTCACCCACAAGTACGGCGGCAACCAGCGTCAGCGCGAGCCAGAGAGCGGGGCCGACTTCAAGCGGCCAAAAAGGCAGGTATGCGGGCCAGTTCATGAAACAATGCGGAGGAACAGCCGGAATGGCGCTGTTCCGCTAATCGCAAACGTTATTGTCGGATGCATCCGGTCTCCTTAAGGACAATGCGGATGTTCGGTCTGTACTTGGGAAACTTTACGGTATCCTCAAGCTAAACTCCGGGATTACAGAAAACGAGCGAGGCTAGTTAGCGAGGGACTGAATAACTATCTGGAAGAGATGGTGGGTGAATTATAAACCATGAATGCGAAGAGGGAACGTCTGCCGTAATCGGCTGCAACTAAAAATCAGTACATGCCGGATTTCGCGAAGGGCGATTTCTTTGCGCTGGATCAGGATTAAACCCTGCTGAAAATCAGCGCAGGACTACGTATGGGAGTGATGGAAAAGACCGGCTTTCTCCCACATCCTTCGTGAATTCCAAATTCCACACACGGCCACGTAGAAAAAGACGCAGGTGCGTCACCCCTCGGCGCGTTTGCTCAGGCAATTGCAGGCGGATGGAGCGCCAAATTTCATTCAGCTTTAAATTTCATACCCGCATATTAGGACGGCCGAGGCGAATGGAACGCCATGCCATACCGGTATTCCTTCAGTCAGGTTATGTCGAGGAACTTCACACGTCACTCTGGTTCATACCGGTAACCCGCTGATTGATAGGCTTGGAACGATTCTTGCTGCTCGCCCTTCACCAGCTGAATTGTTCAGGTTGAATTTTCCATGAGCAAGAGAAGCATCACGCCCAAAATTGTTGATTTGGTGAAAATCGCCAACCCCCACAAAAACGGGCCGTTTGTATCGCAAACCTGAGAAAGCTTGATCATGACAGCTCCAAAATGTGCAGTGAGCCTTTGCATGATCGTGTTGCTGGCTGGTTGCGGCTCCCTTTCAGGTCCAGATAAAACGGCACATGCGAACCGTCCGGTGCAAGTCGATGGCGCACGCGGTGCGCTCTCTATCCAGGAAAGTAAGGCAGTCCTTGCCAATCTCAAAAACGGCAGCCCTGAAACCAATATCTTTACCAGGCACCTTGCCCAGGCAGAGCAGTTCTCGGGAAGCCCGCTGGTGACGGGCAATAATGTGAAGCTGTTGGTTGACGGCCCACCACCTACAAATCGATGTATGCGGCAATAAAGGGCGCGAAGCATCATATCAACATGGAAACCTACAGCATCGAAGACGACGAGGTTGGCCGTCGCTTCGCTGCTGTATTGATCGAAAAGCAAAAACAGGGCGTGCAAGTAAATTTCATTTACGACAGTATCGGGTCGGGCAATACACCCGAAGAATTCTTCAAGCCGTTGCTGGACAGCGGCGTTAACGTGCTGAAATTCAACCCCATCAACCCATTGGCACTTCGAAAGAAATTTGAAGTGGGCCGTGATCATCGCAAGTTGCTCGTGGTTGACGGCCAAATCGCCTTTGTAGGTGGCGTCAATATCAGCAGCGTATATTCCAGCGGATCATTCAGGTCAAAACCGCGTACCAAGGATACTCCACCTTGGCGCGATACTCATCTTCGTATCGAAGGACCCGTCGTCACTGATTTCCAGAAATTGTTTCTGGCGACCTGGGAAAAACAGAAGGGTAAGCCCCTGGCGTCGAAATCCTTTTTTCCACGGATAGGCAGGAGGGGTAACGAAGTAGTGCGTGCCATCGGCAGCTCTCCCGATGAGTCTTACAGCCTCATCTACGTTACGCTCTTATCCGCCATAAATAGCGCCGAAACCTATGCATATGTCACCACCGCTTATTTTGTGCCTGATCCGGGGTTACTCGCTGCATTGAAGGGCGCAGCGCAGCGTGGCGTCGACGTGCGGTTGCTGTTACCGGACAAAACCGATTCGAATCTGGTTTTGTACGCATCGCATGCCTACTACGACGAACTGCTGAGTGCCGGCGTAAAGATTTACGAGCTGGAGGGCGCTTTATTGCACGCCAAGACCGCGCTGATCGATGGCGTCTGGTCTACCATAGGCTCGACTAATCTTGACTGGCTTAGCCTGGAGCACAACCAGGAAATTAATGCGGTTATCCTTGGTCAAGAGTTTGGTACGCAAATGAAAGCACTGTTCGACGAAGATATTAAATCTTCCCGACTTGTCACATTGGAAAAATGGCGGCAGCGGCCAATTCTTACGCGCATAAAAGAATTTGGCGCGAGTTTGCTGGCTCGGCAGTTATAGTAAACCGCCTATACACCAATAATGGCCAGGCCTCCACTGTCAAGGATGCGACCCTCGGAAAACTGAAATCAGCTAACGGTGGATTATTTTTTATTCTTCGTCATGGAGCTAAGCCCACATCTGTTTCCGTCAGGATTCTCATGCTCCAGCGGTGAAAAGGCGGATGCCAGGGAACAGGAAAAATACAATGCCATCAGAGCATCCCGATGTTGCGCGCAAAGTAATGATGAGAACGTCTTACTCTCTCTTTTTCAGGATATCTCGTGGCGAAAAATGAACTTGAAGCTATATTAAGAGTGGATACTCTGATAAGTCCCACATCACGCGAGGAATAAATCATGTCTGATCTCAAAACCGTATGGTTCGGCATGCTAACCGATGATTCCGACGACTCTGGTACTGATAGCCCCATCGTCTTGATTATCAATGTAAGAGGCGGCATGTTAGATGTTTTACACCGGACTTTCCCTGATACGCGCCAGAGCGATCAGGAGCAGGGGCATGCGAATCTTTATGAGATAACAGAGGATGATTTTGAGCCGCAAGCTTTTGTCGGGTCCACGGTCGATCCTCAGGACCTGAACGCGTCCTCCATTCGTATCGGCATCCGGGGCAATGACTTATGGCGTCCCAAGAGTGTTTTCATCTGGGGGGAACAAAAAGATGGACTCGTCGTTCCGCTTGCTCTGGATACCGAGTTGCGGAGCGGTATCGTCATTGCGGGTCAACTGGCTAATATTGACCTCAGCACGGACGCGAGCGAAGGAAAGCTTTCCTTCGCGCCCTCGCGCGTGCAACTCGGGGCCGCAACGACGGTGATCCGGCGGTTGCTCATGCTTATGACGACCGCGGATGTGGATGATGCCGGCACCGATGATGATATCGCGCTTCAGATCACGACCATCGACGGGCGCCTCGTGGTGGACCACGTCTTTCCGGATACGTCGCAGGCTGATCTGGAAAGAGCGCAAGCGAATCTTTACTACGTGCCGGTCATGACCCCATTCAATAGGACTGAGCTGAATGCCGATTCGATTCGCTTAAGTATAAAGGGCAATGACGCGTGGTTGCCCAATCGTTTATTTCTTTTCGGTCTCAGCGAGGATGAAAGGGGCCAGCCGCCTGAATTTGCCGTGCCCCTGGTGCATCTCCCCGCGTGGCCCCTGGGTACATTGAGTACCGACGAGGAGGAAGGACAAGGATCGGTTACGTTGCCCTTGCTGGATAATGTTATCTTGCTTTAAGGGGAATGAGATAGCTGATGAAGCGGGGAGCGGGTTGCGCATTCGTCACAGCACGTTGTCACAGTAGGCTATGCGGGTCGGCTGAAAAGCGCATCGATAAATCCACCGCCATTATATCCTTGGTGAGGCTGCCAACGGAAATCCGGTCTACGCCGCTTTCGGCTACCGCCCGGACCTTGTCGAGCGTAATCCCACCCGATGCCTCCAGTGTCGCAGCCCGGTTGGTCAACCGCGCGTTCAGGATGACTGCCTCGCATAAGGTGTCGAGGTCAAGGTTATCCAGCAGGATCAGCTTAGCCCCCGCATTCAACGCGATGCGCAGGTCGTCCAGTGTTTCCACTTCAATTTGAACGAACACCCCTGCCGGGGCAATTCTTTTCGCGGCGCGCAGGGCAGGTTCGATTCCCCCCGCAGCGGCGATATGGTTTTCCTTGATGAGTATGCCATCGTATAAACCCAGGCGATGGTTTGCGCCGCCGCCGCATTTGACTGCGTATTTTTGCGCCAGGCGCAGCCCCGGCAGTGTCTTGCGCGTATCGACGATTATTGCCCCGGTTCCGGCCACTGCGTCTGCATAACGCCTGGTTTGCGTTGCCACGGCCGACAGCAGTTGCAAAAAATTGAGCGCGGTACGTTCCGCGGTGAGGAGAGCCCGCGCATTGCCTTTTATCTCGCAGAGCTGTTGCCCGGCACCGATCGCTTCGCCATCTTGTGCAAACCACTGCACTTCGGCTTCGGGAGACAGTTGCCGAAAACATGCGTCAAACCACTGTGCGCCACATACAACTGCATTCTCGCGGCTGATGACGTTGGCGATCGCGGCCTTTTCGGCGGGAATGAGGCTTGCAGTAAGGTCGCCCGCGCCGATATCCTCGGCCAGCGCCTGGCGGACGTTTTCTTCAATTGTAATCGCTAGATCCATGGCCTCATCGTGGCTTTCTTATGTTATGGAATCGGAGTATTTTAGCTGAATGAGAAGGCGGAGGCAGCATGTCTGATGCACTGAAGGTAATCTCCTATGGTTTTGGCTCGATACTTGGCTTGATCGTGATCGCGATCATCGTGTTCCTGTTCATTCAGGATGTGACGCAGAAAAAGCATTCCATCCTGCGTAACTACCCGGTCATTGGACACCTGCGATTTTTTCTGGAAAAACAGGGGGAATATTTTCGCCAGTATTTCTTTTCGGGCGACAGGGACGAGATGCCGTTTAATCGCGCTACGCGAAGCTGGGTATACAAGAATGCGAAGAACGAGGGCGGCATTGTCGGTTTCGGGTCCACCAACGATTTGCGCGAGCCCGGTTCGATCCTTTTTGTCAATGTCGCTTTTCCGCTGCTGGAAAGCGAGCGCCTGCCGACTCCATCGCTTCTCATCGGCGAGGGCTTTTGCGAGCATCCCTTTCATGCCAGGTCCATAACCAACATCAGCGGCATGAGCTACGGCGCGATATCGGCGCCTGCGGTGCGTGCGCTGTCGCTCGGTGCGGCGGAGGCCGGATGCTGGCTGAATACAGGGGAGGGTGGGCTCTCGCCTTACCACCTGGAGGGCGGCTGTGACGTCGTCATGCAAATAGGCACCGCCCGGTACGGTATCCGCAAGCAGGACGGCAGCTTTTCGCCCGAGCGGGCAAAGGAACTGGCCAAGGTGGTCAAGGCGTTTGAGATCAAGCTTTCCCAAGGTGCAAAACCTGGCAAGGGCGGATTGCTTCCCGGCGTGAAGGTGAGCGACGAAATCGCCACTATCCGTGGCATTCCTGCACATCATGATTCGATCAGCCCCAATCGTCACGTCGATATCAGCAATGTGGACGAGTTGCTAGACAAGATAGCCTACATCCGTGAACTTACCGGACGGCCTGTCGGCATAAAGGCCGCGATCGGCGGTTGGCGCTTTATAAACGATCTGTGTGATGCGGTGAACCGCCGCGGTGTCGAATACGCGCCCGATTTTCTCTCGATCGATGGTGGCGAAGGCGGCAGTGGTGCGGCGCCTCAGACTCTCGTCGACCACATGAGCCTGCCCATAGCGGAAGCGTTGCCGCGAGTGGTGGATTCGTTGCTGCAATCCGGCTTGAAAAGTCGCATACGCGTCGTCGCGGCAGGCAAGCTTGTAACGGGGGCGCGGGCAGCATGGGCGCTGTGCGCTGGAGCGGATTTCGTCAATACCGCGCGGGGTTTCATGTTTTCATTGGGCTGCATCCAGGCCATGCGCTGCCATACCAATACCTGCCCTACCGGCATTACCACTCACAACCGGCGTTTGCAGCGTGGGCTGGTGGTAGAGGAGAAATACCTGCGAGTCGCCAATTATGCAAGAAATATGAATAGTGAAATCGACATGATCTCGTATTCATGCGGGTTGCCCCATGCCCGTCAATTGAGGCGCGAGCATGTGCGTATCGTAGAGACAGCAGGCAAAAGCGTGGCGCTCAATATTCTTTATCCCTATCCCGACGTGAACTGATGTGAATCTGCAAGGCAACATCAGCCCTGAGGTGCTATCTTGAAATTCGCGACCGTTCCCACATATAGAAAAATAAATCATCCATCACTTACCCGAGGATTCTTTCATGCGTTTCGACAAACTAACCACCAAATTCCAGCAGGCGCTGGCGGATGCGCAGAGCATCGCGGTAGGGCAGGATAATTCCTATGTTGAGCCACAGCATCTGCTGCTTGCACTCTTGCAACAGGAGGATGGAGGTACGATTTCGCTGCTGCAACGGTCCGGTGCAAATGTCCCTCCTCTGCGCGATGCACTAAAAAAAGCCATAGAGCGTTTACCCAAGGTGGAGGGTACCGGCGGAGAAATCAACGCTTCGCGCGAGCTGGGCAACTTGCTCAACCTTGCGGACAAGGAAGCACAAAAACGCGGTGATCAATTCATCGCATCGGAGATGTTCCTGCTCGCCGTACTTCAGGACAAAGGCGAAACCGGCAACCTGCTTAGGCAGCACGGCGCCAGCCGGCCAGCGCTGGAGCAGGCTATCAGCGAGGTTAGGGGTGGAGAAAACGTCGGAAGCGCCGAAGCCGAGGGTAGCCGTGAAGCCTTGAAAAAATATACGCTTGACCTTACCGAGCGCGCACGCATGGGCAAGCTCGATCCGGTGATCGGACGTGACGACGAAATTCGCCGCACTATCCAGGTATTGCAGCGGCGTACAAAGAATAACCCGGTTCTGATTGGAGAGCCGGGCGTGGGCAAGACCGCCATCGCCGAGGGCCTGGCCCAGCGAATCATAAACGGCGAGGTACCGGAAACCCTGAAGGACAAGCGTGTGCTGTCCCTTGACATGGCCGCACTGCTCGCTGGGGCCAAATACCGAGGTGAATTCGAGGAACGCCTGAAATCTGTCTTGAAGGAGATTGCTCAGGCGGAAGGCAGCATTATCGTATTCATTGATGAGCTTCATACCATGGTGGGCGCCGGCAAGGCGGAAGGTGCGATGGATGCGGGAAACATGCTTAAACCCGCGCTTGCGCGCGGCGAATTGCATTGCGTTGGCGCGACCACCCTAGACGAATACCGTAAATACATCGAGAAGGATGCAGCGCTTGAGCGGCGTTTTCAGAAGGTCCTGGTGGAAGAGCCCACCGTCGAAGCCACTATCGCCATTTTGCGTGGATTGCAGGAAAGATACGAAGTCCATCACGGTGTCGATATCACTGACCCGGCCATTGTCGCAGCGGCTGAACTGTCTCATCGGTATATAACCGACCGCTTCCTGCCGGATAAGGCTATCGATCTGATTGATGAGGCAGCGGCACGGATTCGCATGGAAATTGACTCCAAGCCCGAGGTGATGGACAGGCTAGACCGCCGTCTCATTCAGCTCAAAATCGAGCGTGAGGCGGTAAAAAAGGAAAAAGACGAGGCTTCACAGAAGCGCCTGGGTTTGCTGGAGGACGAAATAGCGAAACTGGAACGTGAGTATGCGGATCTGGAAGAGGTCTGGAAAGCTGAAAAATCGCAGGTGCAGGGGTCTCAACACATCAAGGAGGAGATGGAGAAGGTCAAGCTGGAGATAGAAGCGGCTACGCGCAAGGGAGACTGGCAGAAAGTCTCGGAACTGCAATATGGCCGGATTCCCCAACTGGAAGCGCAACTGCAGTCGCAGCTCAACAATCAGCAGCAGAGCGAAATGGCAGGGCAAGGCGCTGCGGAGAGCAAACCGAAGCTGCTCCGCACGCAGGTAGGCGCCGAAGAAATCGCCGAGGTGGTATCCCGCGCCACGGGTATTCCCGTATCGAAGATGATGCAGGGCGAGCGCGAAAAACTCCTGCACATGGAACAAAAACTGCATGACCGTGTTGTGGGCCAGGATGAGGCGGTTCGCCTGGTGTCCGATGCTATTCGCCGCTCGCGCGCGGGGCTGTCCGATCCGAACCGTCCGTATGGCTCGTTTCTATTTCTGGGACCGACCGGCGTGGGCAAGACGGAATTATGCAAGGCGCTGGCCGGTTTTCTTTTTGATTCCGAAGATCATCTGATCCGCATCGACATGTCCGAGTTTATGGAAAAACACTCGGTCGCACGATTGATCGGGGCGCCGCCGGGCTATGTGGGTTACGAGGAAGGCGGCTATCTCACCGAAGCGGTGCGCAGAAAGCCCTACTCGGTCATTCTGCTGGATGAAGTTGAAAAAGCGCATCCTGATGTGTTCAACGTCCTGCTACAGGTGCTCGATGACGGTCGCATGACCGACGGCCAGGGGCGCACGGTGGATTTCAAGAACACTGTCATTGTCATGACCTCCAATCTGGGCTCGCAAATGATCCAGCAAATGGCAGGCGATGATTATCAGGTGATCAAGCTGGCGGTGATGGGCGAAGTGAAGACCTATTTCCGCCCCGAGTTCATCAATCGCATCGATGAGGTGGTGGTATTCCATGCGCTGGACGAAAAGCATATCCAGGCCATAGCGCGGATACAGTTGCAATACCTTGAAGAGCGGCTTGCCAAGCTCCAGATGAAACTCGAGGTGACCGATGCGGCGCTGGCGGAGCTTGCCCAGGCGGGTTTCGATCCCATTTTTGGCGCGCGTCCGTTGAAACGTGCCATCCAGGCGCAAATCGAGAACCCGCTGGCAAAGGAAATACTCGAAGGCCGCTTTGGCGCCAAGGACACCATCGCGGTGGATTGCAGAAATGGAATGATAGTGTTTGCGAAGTCGTGATCGGGGCGGGAGAAGGCGTTTCCCCGTGTAGTCCTGAGCAATCGAGGTAATAATTTTGACCCCGGCGGTCGACACCGCGCCGACAAACGGGCGTGTCCGACTGCCGGATCAGGACAATAAAGGCCGCTCGCGGGCTAGCCCGACAGTGGCGCCTTTTTTTCGTTTGCCTCCCTGGTAAAACCCAGGGATAAGTGTCAGAGAAAGAAGTGAATGATAAGCCCTCTGGCAACCGACCAGGCAACGAATAGCGCAAGAATACTCCACGCAATGAAGACGAGAAGCTGATTGTGCATCAGAAATGGTCCTCCATAAAAATGCGTTACATCGGGCAGAAGCGGTAATAATTGGATTCCTCATCCTTACTATCGTTCGGGCCTCGAACCTCCGGCAGACTCAGGTGCTCGTCGTGAAGAATGGGAGTTTCCGCTATTAGCGAGCAAAGCAATATGTCCTCGTCTTGATGTCTTTCGCGGTTCCTGTCAGCGCGGGCCACTGCTGTGTGTTCTGTTTCTTTGGTCCCGTGAAGTGCCCGCCTATCCCAGCAGCGGTTTCTGCGCGGATTTATAGTTTGACGCGATTAAGCCGCAACGCATTGGTAACGACGGATACCGAGCTCATTGCCATCGCAGCCCCAGCGAACATCGGCGAGAGCAGCAGCCCGAAAGCCGGATAAAGCACCCCGGCAGCAAGCGGTATACCCAGCGCGTTGTAGCCGAATGCGAAGACGAGGTTCTGCCGGATATTGCGCATAGTGGCATGCGAAAGCACGATGGCGCGCGCGATGCCGCGCAAATCACCCTTGACGAGGGTCACGCCGGCACTTTCCATCGCCACGTCCGTACCCGTACCCATGGCGATGCCCACATCGGCTTGTGCCAGCGCGGGCGCGTCATTGATGCCATCGCCAGCCATTGCGACCTTACGCCCCTCGGCCTGCAACCGCTTTACGTGATCAGCCTTGTGCTCGGGAAGCACTTCCGCCAACGCTTCATCAATACCAAGCTGTCGTGCAACTGCGTCCGCGGTCTGTTGCGAATCGCCGGTAAGCATGACAATACGGATTCCCTCTCTGCGCAAAGTAACAAGCGCTTCAGGCGTCCCTTCCTTAATCGGGTCGGCAACTGCCGCAATGCCGGCCAATGCTCCATCCACTGCGAAAAACACGACAGTTTTTGCTTCCGTGCGCCATCGTTCCCCCGTTTGTTCCCAGTGCCGCGTATCGATATCATGCTGGGCGAGAAAATTACGGCTTCCCACAAGAACGCGCTTGCCTCCAATATTAGCTTGCACGCCCAGCCCATTAAACGCCTCGAAATCCTCAATGGCGGGCAGCGTCAGGTCTCGCGCTTTGGCGCTCTCGACAATAGCGTGACCAATAGGATGCTCCGAAGGTTGCTCTACACCTGCGACAAGTGCGAGCGCCTCGTCATCGGCAATGCCTTTCGTAAAAAAATCAGTCAGCGTCGGGCGGCCAAGGGTCAAGGTGCCCGTCTTGTCCACCACTACGGTGTCGATTTCACGCATACGCTCTATCGCTTCGGCGTTTCGAAAGAGGATGCCGGCGCCTGCTCCCTGCCCCATCGCTACCGTCATCGAGATAGGCGTAGCAAGACCCACAGCGCAAGGGCATGCGATGATGAGGACGGCAATAGCGTTTAGGAAAGCGTAGGTAAATCGGGGTTCAGGGCCGAGAAACCACCAGGCAAGCGCGGTGAGGGCAGCGATGGCGATGACGATCTGGACGAAGTAGGCCGCAATAACGTCTGCGAGCAGCTGAATTGGCGCGCGTGTACGCTGGGCATCCGCGACCATGTGGACGATACGGGCCAGCAGAGTATCTGCGCCCACCCGTTCAGCGCGCATGATAAGCGAGCCGTTGCTATTGATGGTAGCGCCAGTGACCTTGTCGCCTGGCGCTTTTGGGGCCGGCATGGGCTCGCCGGTAATCATCGATTCATCGACTCGGCTTTTCCCTTCAAGCACAGCGCCATCAACCGGAATTTTTTCTCCCGGTTTCACGCGCAGCCGGTCGCCGGCCACGACTGTCTCAAGCGACACCTGCTCTTCCGTTCCATCATCGCGCAAGCGCCACGCCTGGTTGGGCGCGAGCTTCAAGAGCTGCTGAATCGCCCGGCTGGTCTGGCCCATTGCTCGCGTCTGGAGGTATTCGCCGAGTATCACCAGCGTCATGATGACCGCGGCGGCCTCGAAATAGGTTCTTACTGAGCCATCATGTGCCCGAAACTCTTGAGGGAACAAGCCCGGCATGAATACTGCTGCCAGACTGAACAGGTAAGAAAATACGACTCCCAACCCGATCAGCGTATACATGTTTAGCGCGCGATGCACGAGAGAGAACCAGAATCTGCGCAAAATCGGCCAGCCCACCCACCAAACAACGGGCGTCCCTAACAGGAATTCGGCCCATCCGCGGGAACGCGGCCCCAGGCCAAATGGTTCATGAATGCCCATCATGGGCGCCATTGCGACCAAAACCAGAGGAATCGACAGCGCAAGCCCCACTTTCAACCGCCACGCGAGATCGCGCAACTCCGAGTCATGGGCTTCTTCGCCTCCGCTCAAGCCAGTGCCGGCAATGGATACGAGCGACATGCCGCAAATAGGGCAATCGCCGGGTGCATCCCGCAGGATTTCCGGGTGCATCGGGCACGTCCACTGGAGGGCAGCCCCTGCTGCCAGGGCAGAAGCCGAGGAGGGGTCGGAGCCTGCATGGCGGTGGGTGTGATCGTGGTGCTGTTCGTGCTGCTGCGATGAGCCCGAACTGTTCATGTATTTGTTCATGGTTGCAGGCTCTCTATAAATTCCTCTCAAACCAAGTGTTCGGAATACGAAAGAAAGGCAAGTTTTATTTCAATGACTATGATTCATGTTAGGCCAGTTTCTGATATTCGCAGAAATTCATAGCAGTTTTTGATGGACGATAAAGGCCTGCTGGTAACTGATGTCAAGACCGAAGCTATAGTCGCCTGCAGCACCACAGGTGGTACAGCCGCACTAAAAATGATATTTCCGGCCCTTCATATTTCACTGCTGCCGTGATGGAGCAGACGATTCCCTGATTTGTTTCTTTTATTCTTTTTAGAGCAAATTCGGGCAAACAGCGAATTGACATCAGCTCAGGGTGGTCTATGATAAATTCAGCGGACTGATCCTTCTGCTTATTTGCGTTGGATCCTCGAAGTAACCAGATATGCAGGCAGCGCCAGCCCTTGTGGCAGCGCTCTGTTGGGGCTGGCCTTAAGAAACGCGTTTCACTTTTATCGCTTTTGTGAAACAGGTTATAAAACAGCAATGACATAACGGGCAAGTTTTCGGCAAAACTTTCGCTTTGAATCAAGGCCAGGCTCATCCAATTTTTTAGCTGGCTTCAGAGAAAAGGAAGGGGTATGAAAAAGCGAATAGCCCTGATAAGCGAACACGCTTCGCCCCTGGCGGCTGTGGGCGGCGCGGACACGGGCGGCCAAAATATTGCAGTGGCTGAGTTGGCCCAGCATTTAGCTGCTTTAGGTTACGAAATTGACGTCTTTACCCGGTGGGACGACCGGCGCGTACCAAAGATCATCAACTGGCGGAGCGGCATACGCGTCATCCATGTGGAAGCCGGTCCGGTAGCATTTATTCCCAAAGAGAAACTGCTTCCGCATATGCCGGCTTTTACAGAGGATATGCTTCGCTTTGTTGAAGCAGAAAATAACCCCTACAAGCTTATCCACGCTCACTTCTTCATGTCTGCGCTGGTTGCGGCGGACATCAAGCGAAAACTCCGGATTCCTTTCATCGTTACCTTTCACGCGCTGGCGAAAGTGCGCAGAATCCACCAGGGTAAAAACGACTGGTTCCCCGAGGAAGGCTTTGCCATCGAAGAAAGGGTAATAGCAGAGGCCGACCAGATCGTGGCGTTATGCCCACAGGAGCACGACGACTTGGTCGATCTCTATCAGGCTGATCCAGAGAAAATTACGGTTATTCCAAACGGATTCCGCCCGGATGAGATCTATCCGCTGGATAAGTTGTTTGCCCGGATGGCATTGAAACTCGATCCCAAGGAAAAGATTATCCTGCAAGTAGGCCGTATGGTTCCGCGAAAAGGAGTTGATAACGTCATAAAAGCGCTTGGTTATATGCGCCGGGAGCACAATTTCAAGGCGCGCCTGTTGATCGTGGGTGGCGAATCGGATGAGCCAGACCCAAAAATGACACCAGAAATCGGCCGCCTGCAAAAGATCGCGGAAGCCGAGGGCGGGAGCGACCTGGTAACCTTTGCCGGACGCCGTCCCCGTGCCATGTTGCACTACTACTACAGTGCAGCCGACGTATTTACAACCACGCCCTGGTATGAGCCGTTCGGGATCACTCCGCTTGAATCCATGGCCTGCGGAACGCCTGTCATCGGCTCGAATGTCGGCGGGATCAAATCTACCGTGATGGATGGCAAGACGGGTTTTCTCGTGCCCCCCAACGATCCTGTCCTGCTTGGCCAGCGCATCCTGGAGTTGCTGCGCAGTAATAAGCTCATGATGTACTTCAAGGAAAATGCGATTCGTCATGTCAACGAAAACTACACATGGATGAAGGCAACACATCTCACCGCCAATATGTACGAGCGGATCGCGACGCAGAGTCCCTTGCGGGAAGATGACGAGGATGATCCGCTTTCGTACATCGATGATTCCTTCGATTCATTGATCGAAACCCTTAAGAAGTCGAAGCGGAAAATACGTCTCGCTACCCTTGACTCAGCCCAGGCTGTCTATCGCTCGCTGGCCCGGGGGGGCAAGGTGCTGGTTTGCGGCAATGGCGGCAGTGCTGCGGAAGCGCAGCATTTCGCGGCAGAGCTAGTTGGCCAATTCGAGGCCACCGGACGCCGCGGCTTGCCGGTAATAGCGTTGACAGCGGATACGACATTTGTAACTGCCTGGGCAAATGACTTCAGTTTTGATGAAGTGTTCGCCAGGCAGGTTGAGGCACACGGACGGCCTGGCGACGTTTTGCTCGTCATCAGCTCGAGCGGCCGGTCGCCCAATCTGATCAATGCGATCCGCGCAGCGCGTAAACAACAGATGTTCTCTATCGGGCTGCTCGGTAAGGGAGGCGGCCCCGCCGGGGAACTAACCGATGTCAACATCGTTATTCCATCAAACGAGACATCCCGTATTCAGGAGGTGCAGCTTCATGTTCTCCATATGCTGGGCCACCTGATCGAGCAGCAGATCGGGGCTGACGACAACAAAACCGTTCAGATGCCGGAAGAATGGCCAATGGGTCAGCTCCACGTGGTTGGCCGATCAAAAAAGCACCATTAACAAGAGGAAGGCTTAGCATGGATCAACAGAATATGGCCGGTAAAGTAATTATTGTTACAGGCGCGGGTCAAGGATTGGGTGAGGCTATCGCGCGCACGCTCGCTGCGGCAGGGGCGGTTGTTTGCGGTTGCGATATCCAGGAAGACCGGGTAAGGAACGTAGCAACGGCAATCAGGGACGCAGGCGGCGCGGCTTATTCATATCTGCTGGATGTTCGTAATGAGGATGAAATCAGGAAGACTGTCGATAGGGTTATCACTGAGCATGGGCGTATCGATGTTTTGATCAACAATGCCGGTACCGATACGACGCTCTCGATCGAAGATTTGAGCATCGCCGATTGGGACAGGGTGCTGGACGTGAATTTGCGTGGCCCCTTCCTGTTGTCAAAAGCCGTCTATCCGCTCCTGAAGCGGCAGGGCAAGGGCCACATCGTTAACATTACCTCGACGGCTGCCAAGCGGGTCTGGACCGAGGCGACCGCCTACCATGCCAGCAAATGGGGGCTACTCGGCTTCAGCCACGCTTTGCACGCCGAAGGCAGGCGCGACAACATAAAAGTTACCGCCGTGGTTGTCGGCGGGATGCGCACGCCCTTTATTATGGATCGATTCCCCGATACCGATCCGAATGTTCTCCAGGATCCCAGGAATGTGGCCGAAACGGTACGATTTGTCCTCACGCAGCCAAACGAGACGGTGATTCCGGAGGTAATGGTGCTGCCCATGAGGGAGACATCATGGCCATAGCACGGATGGCGCAGGAAACAGCTGTCTTTATCGACAAGGACGGGACCCTTATTCAGGATGTGCCATACAACGTCGACCCCACAAATGTGCGTCTTACGGCAGGCGCGGGCAAGGCGCTACGCCATATGAAAAACGCGGGTTATAAGTTGATCGTCATTTCCAATCAATCCGGGGTCGCCAAAGGTTTATTTGAAGAAAGAGAACTTCTGCCTGTTAATGAACGGATACGAACCTTGCTTGAGCCGTACGGCGTGGAAGTCGATGCTTTTTATTACTGTCTGCATGGGCCGGGCGATGGTTGCGCATGCCGTAAACCGAAGCCGGGAATGATTTTAAGGGCAGCAGCGGATCATGTGATCGACCTGAGGCGCTCATGGATGATAGGCGATATCTTGCATGATGTGGAAGCCGGCAATCGGGCGGGTTGTTATACGATCCACCTTGATAACGGTGGCGAGACGGAATGGGTAAGGGGCGACTATCGACAGCCTCTTTACGCAGTCAAGGATCTGGCCGCAACGGCGGATATTATTTGCCGCTATGCCAAGGCCAGCGCACTGCTGCCGGCAGTTGCCCGCTGCTGAATCTTTGCTGTTGCCAGACGTCGGTTGGTGCGTTTTCATGACTGGAGCGCCCGACGTAGGGGTGTGTCTTGTGAAAGGAGGGGTATGAACAGCGATTATCTTGCCATCATCAATCGTTTCACGAGTCTCAACATACTGGTAATTGGCGACGCAATGCTTGATGTCTACCTGGACGGGTCAGCAAATCGCATTTGCAGGGAGGCTCCGGTACCGATTGTCGATATTAAAGATATCAAAACAGTGCCAGGAGGAGCAGCCAACACGGCGGTGAATCTGGCTCAATTAGGCGCCCAGGTCGACTATATATCCGTCGTGGGTTGCGATCATGAAGCCGGGATGTTGAAAGACGCTCTTATCAGCCATGGCCTCGACATCTCGTCGATCATGTGCGATCACACGCGTCGGACAATAACAAAACAACGGGTAACCGCCGGTAGGCAACTACTGGTGCGTTTCGACACCGGCACGACCGAAGCCATATGCGAAAATCATGAAGCGCGAATAATCGGCATCCTGAAAGAAAAATTTCATGAGGTGGATGCCGTCGTGATCTCGGACTATGGCTATGGCATTATGACGGATAACGTCATTGGCATTCTCGGTGTTTTGCAGCATGAAAAAGAGAATGTCGTGGTGATCGACGCGAAATCACTCGATAAATATAGACGCGTCGGTGCCACCGCGGCAAAGCCGAACTACCAGGAGCTTGTGACGTTGCTTGCCATCACGGAGCCCGCCACAGGTGGCCACCGATCCGAGCAGATCAAATCCTATGGGCAGAGGTTGCTGGAAAAAACCGGAACCAGATATGTTGCGGCCACCATGGATATTGAAGGGGCGCTGTTGTTCCAGCACGGCAGGGAACCCTACCGTACATTCTCGAAGCCAGTCGAGAACAGCAAGGCTGCCGGCGCCGGCGATACCTATGCCAGCGCGCTCACGCTTGCGTTAGCCAGCGGCGCGTCTATTGAAGCCGCTGGCGAGATAGCCAAGTGTGCCGCGGCGGTGATACTTCAAAAATCAGGCACTGCTACCTGTACGCAAAACGAGCTGAACCATTATTTTGGGAGCGGCAGCAAGTATGTCCAGGACTGGCAGGAATTAAAGAGCCAGATTGATACATTCAGAAGGGAAGGCAAGCGTATTGTGTTTACGAATGGTTGCTTCGACCTGCTCCACAGTGGGCATGTTGCCTATCTTGAGCAGGCGGCCGACCTCGGCGATGTCCTGGTTCTGGCGCTTAATGCCGATGCCAGCATGAAACGCCTTAAAGGGGAAAACCGACCCATCAATAACCTGCACGAACGCATACGCGTACTGTCCGGGCTTGAGTCGGTGGCGCTCGTGACCTCGTTCGACGAAGACACGCCAATACGTCTTCTGAACATCATTCACCCGGATGTGTACGTAAAAGGGGGCGATTACACCGTCGAAAGCCTGCCGGAAGCGCCGGTAGTCCAGGGGTATGGCGGAAAAGTGGAGATAATGCACTTTGTCCAGGATCGCTCCACCACCCATATCATTACCCGGATAAAGCAGATCGCTTGACAGGATACGAGAAATTGTTCTCTGAGGCGTGGAAGAACCACAAGAATATACTCTGCATTCGCCTGGACAATATGGGCGACGTGCTGATGACCCAGCCGGCGATGCGCGCGCTGAAAGAATCTGCTCAAGGCAGGAAAATAACCCTGCTGACATCAAGCGCGGGGTCAGGGATTGCTCCATATATTCCGGAGGTCGACGACATTATCCCGTTTGATGTTCCCTGGGTAAAAACGAGTGAAACCGGCGGAAAGCAACAGCTGCAGGCGCTTGCCGACGAGTTGGCAAGCCGGCGATTTGACGCAGCGGCAATCTTTACCGCTTATAGCCAGAATCCACTGCCAGCAGCCATGTTGTGCTACTACGCGGGCATCAAGCCGGTCCTGGGCTATTGCCGCGAAAATCCTTACGAGCTCATCAATCAGTGGGTACCCGATAAAGAACCTTTCGACTATGTTATCCACGAGGTTGAACGCCAGCTTCACCTGGTCGGGATGGCAGGTGGGCTGACATCCGACGCCAGGCTTTCGCTGGAAATTCCAGAGGAGAGCCGCGAAAAGGTGTCAGGCAGGCTGGCAGCGATCGGCATCGAACCGGATGAGCCCTGGCTGGTGCTACATGCGGGAGTAAGCGAAGAAAAGCGCCGTTATCCCGCTGCTGGGTATATTACCGCCTGCCGCTCGTTAATCAGGCAAGGCTACAGGATTCTACTCACCGGTAGCGGCAGCGAGCGGGATTACGTTGACGAAATTGCGCGCCCGCTCAGCCATGCTGCCACCAATATCGCAGGTGAGCTATCTCTCGCTGAGCTTATTGCACTGGTCGCGGCAGCGCCGGTTTTAATCTCGAATAATACTGGCCCGGTGCATATCGCAGCTGCCGTCGGGACGCCGGTTGTCGTGCTGTATGCGATGACGAATCCACAGCACACACCGTGGCAGGTACTGAATCGGGTGCTTTATTTTGAGGTGCTGCCGGAATTGCGAACAAAGAACCGCCTGCTCCAGTCTTTCCCGGGCCTGGCAACTCCGCGGGCTTCGCCAGAAGCGATCGAGGCCGCTGTCAACGAATTCACGGGGATAAATAATGCCAGCAAGAATTACTGTACTGATTCCCTCGTGTAACCGCTCGGGCACGCTTGCAGTAACGCTTACCGGGCTTTGCTTCCAGGAGTACCAGGATTTTGCCGTCGTTATTTCCGACCAGAGTAATACGCTCGTCTATCACGACCCTTCCGTCCAGACGGCCGTTCGGCTGCTTGAGAAAAAGGGGCATCAGGTGCAGCAACTGGCCAACCTGCCGCGGCGCGGTCTGGCTCAGCAGCGTCAATTTTTATTGGATTCCGTAGAGTCGCGCTACTGCCTTTATCTCGATGACGATGTGTTGCTGGAACCTTTTGTCATTGGAAATATGCTGCAGGCTCAGGAAGAAGAAGACACAGGATTTGTTGGACAAGCGCTCATTGGTTTGTCATATCGTAATGATTATCGGCCTCACCAGCAGGCAATCGAGTTATGGGAAGGCCCCGTTGAGCCGGAACTTGTCACTCCCCAGCATGCCAGCTGGCAGCGTCATACCCTCCACAATGCCGCTAATATTCTCCATGTCCAGGAAAAAATGCAGCTCTCGCCCAATATGCAAAGAAAATACAAGGTTGCCTGGGTGGGGGGGTGTGTGCTGTATGACGTTCAAAAGCTGCGTGAAACAGGCGGATTTGAATTCTGGAAAGAAATACCTGAAGAGCATGTAGGCGAAGATGTTCTTGCACAACTCAGGGTGATGAAGCGCTATGGAGGCTGCGGTCTTATCCCCTCCGGAGCCTACCATCAAGAGGCACCCACTACCATAGTAAACAGGAAATTCGATATACCGAAAGAGTTGGCGCTATGAGAGGAAATAACGTCTCGCAGCCATGTTCAGGAGAAACGGGTTTCAAGAGTTGCTGAAGAGGTTATCGGGTAGATCGTTCGTTGCTCAGAAGCGGGTTGTTAGTTCAAGGTAGGTCGGGCTCCGCCCGACGATGGGGGCTTGTCGGGCGCCATAACTCGATGTCTCTGAATGAACGATGTCGGGCAGAGCCCGACCTACATCAGTTGCTCTGTAGATGGGTGGTTTGAAAACCATACTGAACCTCGATATGTGCTTTTGTGCGCGTGATTTTATGTTATATCCTCTCCAATATAACCGATCGGCAATGTTTGATATTGATTAAACAAACCCATGGCATGGAGAATTTGAAGATCAAAACCGCCGCTGAAGAAGACTTTTTTATTGAAGAAATAGAAAAAATAGCGAGGAGCGCAGGGGAGATCGTTGTGGCGCATTATGCGCGAGGAGCAGCGCACGAATTTAAATCCGAGCGGCAGGTTGTAACCGGCGCGGATGGAAAATCTGAACAGCTACTAAAAGAAAGACTCCTAAAAATACACCCCTGCGGTTTTTACGGGGAAGAGGAAGGTGGAGATATTGCCGAACAAGGCGATCAGTGGGTGGTTGATCCGCTTGACGGAACAGAAAATGTGAGCGGCTATCCTCCGCTTCTTGCGGTTTCAATTGGGCTTCTTCGGGATGGGAAACCCGTTCTCGGCGTCATTTATGATCCTGTCCACTCCACCTTGTACAGCGCTCAGGAAGGTGGACGCACAAGAGTCAACGCGGAACTTGTAGAAACAGGCAACCAAACCGATCCATCAAAAGCTGTTGTCGGCCTCGATTTTTCCTCCGACATGGGCACGCGCGCCCGGACACTTGAGCAACTTTCGAGGGTATTGGAACTGGCTCGCGCGGTAAAGGTATTGGGTGTGCCGTCTCTATCTCTCGGCGCGGTGGCTACCGGAAGGCTGGACTTATTTTTCCGTCCCTCTACCAAATTAACAGACATGGTAGCGGGTGTGTGCATAGTCAGGGCAGCGGGAGGGAGAGTGGCGGACTATGACGGGAGGGATTGGACTATCCATTCAGAAGGAGTGGTCGCGGGCGCTTCCGGAATGATAAACGCATACCTCCCTTGTTTTAGATAGCGATGCGGAAATCAGCCTCTCATTACTGAGGAAACCCGTCCTCTCGTAATCCCTCTCTACCTGCCAAAGATTACCTTCCATCCAGCAACGCTTTTAGCTCGTATTTTTCCCGGTCTATTTCCCCACGCGTACGTACACCCGAGCGCCGCAATATGGGCAATGGCGGGCACCATCCCTGAAGCCCGTGCTGCAGCAGGAATGACAGTACAACCCCTGGTAACACCAGCCATTTCCTGTTGACCGTCACGCCGAGCAAAAGTCCGGTCAAGGCCACTGTCGCGGCATTGACTTCAAGCGCACGCTCGACGTCCCACTCTCTATCGAGTTCCTGGATGCGCCTATCGATGACTTCCGGGCTACTGTTGGCGTAACGCCGGAGGTTGCTATTTGTTTGGCGATCTATTTCGCGGTTCACATCTGCTGCTGTTGAGTGACGAACGCGATCCGCGCTCGTTGGGTCTTCGGCATGTAACATGATTTTTCTCCTTTGAAGAAGCAGTTCCCTAAAAGCATAGTCTGCTTCCCTGCGGTTTTCCTGGTTTTTGGTCCCTGATGGCTATCTGATGGAGATCACAATACATGCGATGCAGCAGTTCCAATGCCCCACGTTCCATTCGACATCTTAAAAAGCGATAATTTTTCTCATGGTTTCAATTAATTAAGTTCCATCACGGACGAGACCTTGGTACCGATGGTGGCGGGGAATAGAAAATGCGAATAGTCCGCCCGATTGCCGACGCGTACCAAAAACCTCCACCGATAATCCCCTTGTGATTATACTTATCTATCCACGGATGCTAGCCCAGGGGTTTCCTGTCGCAACCACAAGAAGGATAAATCATGCCGCAGCCATACTCTCCATCTGTCAGCATAGTGATCCCGGCTTACGAACAGGCGTGCTTCATCGGACGCGCGCTTGACAGCCTGCAGGCGCAAGTCTTGACCGATTGGGAGGCGATCGTTATCGACGATGGCTCGCGGGATGCAACAGCGGAAGTGGTATCCGCATACTTGAACGACAAGCGCATCCATTATTACCGGCTGGCGGAAAACCAGGGGCTAGGCCATGCCTTGAATGAAGGCATTGCCAAAGCGAAAGCGTCGCTTATCGCTTATTTGCCCAGCGACGACGTTTATTACCAGGACCATCTGTACAGTCTGAAGACGTGCCTGGAGGTGCAGGCGGAAGCCGTGCTGGCTTATTCCGGTATACGCCACCATTACAATCGGCAGGCTAGCGGGCAGATTGCCGGATTTCCATTGCAACTGGTGCAGTCCATGCATCGAAAAACTGCAGCGCGTTGGCTGGAGCGCGCGGAACTGGAATCGGATGACCTGGAGCGACTCTACTGGGCGCTGCTGAGGCCCTTCGGCGTTTTTGCCGGCAGCAACAACATTACCTGCGAGTGGGTGTCCCATCCCATGCAGCGGCACAAGATCATGCAGGAACCTGAAGGCGGCATCAATCCGTTTCGTTCGCATTACCGGGTGGGAGAACCGATGCGTTTTCATACGTCGGTAGGCCACGCGATTGATGAGGCGAGCCACTATCGAAGGATGCGGGAACGCCCCGATACGCCCCGGGCCGACGATGGACTGAAAATACTTCTGGTCGGTGAACTGGCATATAACGCCGACCGCGTGCTTGCGCTGGAAGAGCAAGGGCACAAGCTCTATGGGTTGTGGATGCAGAATCCCCACTGGTACAACACGGTGGGACCGGTGCCTTTCGGACACGTTGAGGATTTGCCGAGAGACAACTGGCGCGAAGCCATAAAGCAGGTCCAGCCGGATGTCATCTATGCGTTGCTCAACTGGCAGGCAGTGCCATTTGCACATGAGGTATTGATGGCGACCCCGGGCATTCCATTCGTCTGGCATTTCAAGGAAGGGCCATTCATCTGCCTGGAAAAGGGAACCTGGCCGCAATTGATCGACTTGCACCAGTATTCGGATGGGCAAATCTTTTCGAGCCCGGAAATGCGGGACTGGTTCGACACCATCGTTCCCGGCCTGTCGCTAAGCAAGCCGACTCACGTGCTGGACGGCGACTTGCCCAAGCGCGACTGGTTCGACCGGCCGCGCACACCGCTACGTTCCTCCATCGATGGCGACGGCGAAATTCATACGGTCTCTCCGGGGCGGCCGATCGGCCTGCATCCGCACCACGTGGCGGAGCTGGCCAGCCATGGCATCCATCTCCATTTTTACGGAGAGATAACCCATGGGCAGTGGCTCCAGTGGATTGAAAAAACCCAGGCGATGGTGCCGGGGTACCTGCATTTGCATCCCAACGTAGACCAAAGCCGCTGGACCGAGGAGTTTTCCCAATATGACGCGGGTTGGCTGCATCTCTTTGACAGCGGCAATGAAGGTGAAATCCGGAGGGCAAACTGGGATGACCTGAACTATCCGGCCCGATTAAGCACCCTTGCGGCAGCCGGTCTGCCAATGCTGCAGAAGGCAAACGACGGCGCAGTCGTTGCTACGCAAACACTGACAAGGCAGCTGGGCACAGGAATATTTTTCGACAAGGTGGATGAGCTTGCCGCCCAGTTACGAGACCGCGAGCAGGTGCACGCGATCCGCGAGCGGGTTTGGCAGCAACGACATCTTTTCATGTTCGATCACCATGTGCCCGAACTGGTTGATTTCTTTCGCGGGGTAATTGGTTCTGCATCCAGGAAATCCGGGCGGGCAACAAGCTCGGAGCGATTTAGTGGTAGTGCGTAGAGGTTATTAAATTTGTCAAGGAAATATTAATTCTCGAGTTCTTCTTCAGGAGCATAGTTGAAATGAAGTTGGTCGGCTGGTACTCGCACCTTGCTATTAGTTTTCTTTAATCTCTCTCTTAATTCCTCTCGTCTATCTTCACAGAGGTTTTCAGCATAGGTGGCGCTAATTTCAGAATGCTTATCTGGATAACCATACTCACAATTTGGGGATCGTTGTCTGGATAACGCGCTATCCTTGCTTCTTGTGGGAATAAATCTACAATTCCGTCAATAGGTTTAACAGTCAAGATGTTTTTGTCGCGCCTCAACTTTAAGCGGGTAAACTTTCTTCGTTTCCCTCCGACCCAGTCAAAAGCTGTTATAACAGCCTCTTGCCCGCTCATACTCACCTTGCCCTCGATATGCAAAAATCCGGCTATAGGAGGAAGTTTGCAGATTCCTTTTGCTGCAATCGTGCCAAATATATCGCCTCTTGTAGAGGTGATGTCAATTCCCAACTAAACGTCTGAAAGATCCATTTCTTCGAAATCGACATATCCCTCGGGATAAGCAGTACTCCAGAAACCAGTCCAGGCGACATCTTCGTGATACCAGCTCAGGTATTTCGTTGCTAGTCGCGATACATCAGCGGGCAAGTTTTCCAAATTGACTATTAGGGTCGGTGCGTTTAATAGCAACGCGAAGGATGCGGCGGCTATACCAGAAATCACTACCCAATTTTTTTTTATAAACGATGGATTTTGCTTTTGACGTGATGGTGAATCTTCATCCTTCATTTTATTTCCACAATCTAGGTTTTATTAATCCCTCGCTAATTCCGTCGCACCGATGACTCGGTTTACTGATTATAGCCAGACATTCAGATGAGGCCGAAGCGCTTTCAGAAAGAATGTGAATTTTATCCATGCCTTTATTCTAGGCTTCAGAGATAAACGAACAATTGGACTTAGGTACCACTATTGTCGCTAATAATCCAAAAAATGAGTGTCCTGAATGGGGACACGCATTTCGTACGTGCGGTAGCGAACATATTTCTGGCTTAAGGATTGTCAAAATGCCGCCAGACCTGCAAACGAGGTCTTTTTTAACTGATATGTTTCCCGGGCTCCGGCCCGATTTTTTAAAGGAAGTAAAAATGGCAACCGGTACAGTAAAATGGTTCAATGACTCAAAAGGTTTTGGCTTCATTACCCCTGATGACGGCAGTGAGGATTTATTCGCGCACTTCTCGGCAATCGGCATGTCTGGATTCAAGACGCTTAAGGAAGGCCAGAAGGTAATGTTTGAGGTTACGCAGGGTCCGAAAGGCAAGCAGGCGTCAAACATTCAATCATCGTAAGATTTCATGCTGGGGCGGCCAAACCGTGCCAGCATGTAGTCCATTCCCAACGATCTCTTCTTATCCTGATAACGTATTTATCACGGGTAAAATTACTCCGTGAATTCCCTTATTCCGCTGGGGAATCCCGCTACTTCCAATCGGTACTTATAGGCTACTCTTCAAGCGACACTTCAAGCGACACTTCAATCCTCATCGCCATACAGTTCTGATAGCTGGCCAAGGTTTCTCTCGAATCGAGTGGTTCACCAACATCGGCAACCCCGACTTTGACGACACCGACTGATTCAGGTGGCGGCTGGTGACACGACTGCTTGTGCTACCCTTTTAAGGCACCCTGGTCGCTGCGGCCAAAATGAAATGATCTTAAGGATGCTTTACAGTCACCCTGAAGTTGGAGCCCACTATATTCCTCCAATTCTTCCTTTAACTCCTCTGGAGCTTCTTGATGGTTTTCAGATATGGGATCCTTGCAGCAACCGCGGCAATCATCTTGCTATACGGACTCCTGAAACCCCATCATAACTGGGACATGATTGCATACGTTGCTGCATCTTATTCCAAAGATGGCTTTCGCGGATCAGACTTAACCAGGGAAACTTACGAAGAAATCAGGAAAGAGGTTCGCTGTAAAACATTCTCACAACTCACAACAGGAAAATACAGGGAAACGGTGTTTGCAGACCCATCTTCGCTGGAACAGCAAATTCCTTTCTTTTCCATAAGGGTTGGGTACATCGAACTGATTAGATTACTCAAAAATATCGGATTGAGTTACGCCAAGTCAACGTATGTAATTAGCGCAATTTTCGCGTCGTTATCTGTATTCGTGCTAGGGCTGATTATCCTAAAGACGGCTGTGCCGATAGGAATGCTGCCAGTTGTCGTCGCGGTGGCGGGATATACGGAATTGGCAGCCCTCTCCACACCCGACGCCATGGCATGTTTTTTTTCCCTTCTGGGAATATACAGTCTAATGACAGGAGGAAGACTGGTTTTTCTGATTGCGGCATTTCTTCCTTTAATAAGAACGGATTTTATAGTGCTATCAGGTCTCCTGATGGGTTATACCTATCTCCATGGCAACAGATTTCTTTCACTATTTTCCATTCTGTCATCTGTTTCTTTTTATATTTTAATTAATAAGTTACATGGTAATTATGGGTATCTGACTCTTTTTAATTTCACATTCGTCGGCTCGCTTACCCCCTATCCCGCAGATATCGTGATTTCTCACAAAGCGGGCGACTACCTGATACCTTATGCGTTATTGCTGGAGAATCTTATTTTTCATTCGCATTCAGTGATATATGTATTATCGGCTTACCTGCTATGGCTGAAGCGGGATCAGATTAAAGCCGATGTTAATTTTTATTGCCTGCTTGGCATACCTTTTGTTTTTAACATAACGCATATGCTTTTATTTCCTACGACTCATTATCGTTTCCTTGTTTTTTCCATTTCTTTAGTTCTGGTTTGGAGCTTGGCTCTTTTAGGGAAACTGGATAGGCACGAGAAAACAGGCAGGCTTATGGCAAATTCCGGTTTAGGGTCGCAATAACGTTTCTGAAAGCATCGTTATGGAAAGAAGTGGCTCGACCGATTTCAAACTTGATAAAACGCTACCTTGACATGTTTTCTTATTAACTTCCTCAGAAACATACATTCGACAGAAACATTCTGCTGTTTGAATTATCTTGCAAGGAGCTTACGCTTCGGCTTTTGTCCCCTCGCATAAACCGACGAGCGTTGCAGAATCAATAAGGTGATCTTGCATGCTCGCCGCTACCTGAATTTTGTCGGCGGTGGCAGGTAAGTCAAGTACGGTATCGAGGGCGAACAACCGGAAGTGGTAATGGTGGGTGCCGCTGAAGTATTTGGGGCAAGGCCCTTCGTACCCGTGAGTGCCGCCATTCGCGATGCCCTCTGTGCTGCCTTCAGGAATATGACCGGCTGATACCGAAGCTGTCGTTGGGGGGATATTAAAAACGAGCCAATGAATCCATGGGTCAGGTGTTGCGTCGACGTCTTCCACGATAAGAACGAGGCTTTGAGTCCCGGCAGGCAAGTCTCGAAACTCAAGGGCAGGACTGATATTCTCTCCGTTACACGTATGGCGCGTGGGGACATCGGTACGATCGTGAAATACTGGACTTGTAATAAACATGAAAGCTCCTTTCTTAGCTGTCTGTTTGTAGCAGGCGGACGAATATTACAAGGGGCATACCTGGTATGAGTTACCTCGCAGGATAGGTGGAGGCGGAGGCAACAACCTCTATTTGTGCCCATCTGTGATTTGATGGGTTGCGCTTCGCTTCACCCATCCTACTTTCTACCTTCTGCGTTCCGGGTTAAGCTTGTAATGACGAACACATAATATCTTCTCATTGGATGAAGTAGCGTTAGTGAAAACATCACTCAAATAAATCGGAAAACCTTGCAGAAATAGGACCGTGCCTTTTATGTATACTGTCTGTAATACTGTGGGATAGAAGAAGACAATAAAGGTATATCAGCAGGAAGTATATGGTCCAGCTATGTGGTCTGCCAATTAAAAAAATTGCCATCTTCCGAGCGCTGAAGTTAGGTGATTTCCTGTTGTTTACCCCTGCATTGAAAACTATCCGGCGAGCTTTTCCGCAAGCCAGCATCGATTATATCGGCCTGCCGTGGAGTAGAGAGCTCGCAAGGCGCTACAACCGCTACATCGATAATTTTGTTGAATTCCCGGGTTTTCCGGGATTACCGGAATGCGAATTCAGGCTTGAAGCAATCACAGCATTTCTAGTCGATATGCAGACGCAAAAATACGACCTGGTCTTGCAAATGCACGGCAAAGGCAACGTGTCCAATGTCCTCGTATCCCTTCTCGGTGGCAGGACGGTCGCTGGGTTTGCGAGCGAGGAGACATACTGGCCCAATCGTGATTTTTTCATGCCGTATCCCGCTCATCAGCCTGAGTTGAGCAAGAGCCTCAGTTTGCTGGAGTTTCTCGGCATGGGTCAGCCGGACACCACCATGGAGTTTCCGTTATTCGACACGGACTATCAAGAACTACAGGCGTTGAAAGAATACCGGTCTATCAGCAACCAGCCCTATGTTTGCTTGCATCCAGGCGCTGTTTCCGCGACGCCCTGGCCAGCCAAGCATTTCGCAGCTGTGGCGGACAGTTGCATTCGGCAGGGCCTGCAAGTGGTTTTGACGGGCACCGGCCCTGAAAGGCCGCTGACACTGGCAGTTATGCAGGCAATGACGGGCGCTGCGATTGATCTTTCGGGTAAAACCGATATCGGATCGCTCGCCGCGTTGCTGAAAGGTAGTCACGCGGCCATTTCCAACGATACTGGCGTTGCCCATCTCGCGGTAGCAGTGAATGTGCCCAGTGTAACGATCTTTACGACAACCGATCCCCTGATTTGGGGCCCGCTTGATCAGGTTCGCCACCGGGTTGTGGCGGGACGTGCTGCTACGACACCCGAGGCTACTATCCTGGTGACCAAAGCAGTACTGGAAAACGAAAGGAGAAACCCATAAATCAAAGAAAACTCAGGGTTCTTACCTGGCATATTCACGGTAATTATCTTTACTACCTTACGCAGGCGCCTTTTGAGTTCTATCTCCCGAAAGGAGAGGGGGAGGGATATGGCGGCCGCGCGCCGGGTTTTGCCTGGGGGGAAAATGTGCATGATGTTCCCGCCGGCGAGGTAAAGGATCTCGAACTCGACGCCATACTGTTTCAACACCGCAAGAATTACGAAGTTGACCAGTACGAGATATTATCCGAGACCCAGCGCCGGCTGCCAAGAATCTATCTCGAGCACGACCCCCCGCAAGAACATCCTACCAATACCAGGCATTGGGTGGACGACCCAGCCATGCTACTGGTTCACGTGACCAGCTTCAATCGCTTGATGTGGGACAACAACCGAACGCCGGCGGTGGTTATCGACCATGGGGTAATGGTGCCGGACAACGTGACCTATACCGGCGAGAATCCGAAAGGCATCGTCGTGGTGAATAATATTGGGAAACGGGGCCGCCGGTTGGGCCTGGATGTATTCGAGAAAATTCGTGAACAAATCCCTCTGGACCTGGCAGGGATGGGGTCAGCGGAACTCGGCGGCATTGGCGAAGTGCCCCACGATGACTTGCCGGCTCTGATGGCGACCTATCGTTTCTTCTTTAATCCGATTCGTTATACGAGCCTGGGCCTGTCCGTCTGTGAAGCGATGATGGTGGGCCTGCCGATAGTTGGCCTTGCTACAACGGAGATGGTGACAGCGGTGGAAAATGGCAGGACTGGTTATGTGGAAACCGATGCCGAGATGCTTGCCGAGCGGATGCGCTATCTGATCGATCATCCTGCGTACGCACGGGAACTGAGCCGGAATGCCGCAGACTATGCGAACCAGCGATTTGGCATAAAGCGGTTTGCAAGCGACTGGCAGCAGGTGGTCAGCCGTTTTCTCGAGAATTTTCGCTAGTTTTTTCGGCAGGCAGTAATTCGGCGGCCAACCCAAGTACTTCTGCAACAGGGATGCTTTCAACAAACGAGTACGGGTGATCACAATCGGGTGCCGCAGGCTGAAAGGGCCATGGCGAAACCGGCTTGATGCCGCAGCGGGGGCATTCAAGCTGCCAGCTTATTGCAAGACGGTGGCGTTTCCGGCTGAGCGGGCCCCAGTTGAGTACATTAGGCGCCCAGTAAATACCGACTGTCGGTGCACCAACCGCTCGCGCCAGATGAAGCGGCCCCGTATCGTTGCTGATGACCAATGCACTTTTTTTCAGGAGCGCGGCGAGGCCGCCAAGCGCAAGTGAAGTGCATGGAATGGCGGTATGAGCCATTGCCTGCATGACGTTGGTAACGATGCCTTCTTCTTTTGACGTGCCGGTGAGGACAACTTCATATCCTTTCCCGGCCAGGCTATCCGCTACAACGGCAAATTTATCCGCCGGCCATATGCGGCGGATATCATCAGCACCCGCATGGACCACGGCATAAGGCTTCCCCTTGATGGTTTCTCTAATGGACGCGGCCTCCTGCTCATCCGCTCGGGTCACATTGATTTGAGGTTCGAGGTGGGTCGTATGCGCACCCACCAGCGCAGCGATTTCCAGGTTGCGCAAAACCTCGCTTTGATAATGTACGTAAGGAATAGAGCGATCGATGCGCTCGGCCGGGGGATTGCGCATGCCCGCTGTAAGGCTGCCGCCGAGCTTGTTGATAAAAGGATTAACGGCTTTGCCGTCCCCTTGCATATGGATTACAAGGTCAAACTTTTCGGCCCGTATGGCTTTGCAAAACAGCTCAACTTCGACTGAACCGAAACCTGCGCCAACGGCCTGGACTCCATCCGTTGTTTCAACCGCATTGTTCACGCCGGTGAGTGCCGGGACGTTGATGACACGATCGATCGCGGAAGGCCGTATTGCCAGGAATTCCTTTACCCAGGGCCTGGAGAGCAGCACCAACTCAGCGGTCGGGTAAGTTTCTTTTATTGCCTCTAATGCCGGCAAGGCGACAATAAGATCGCCCAGCGCCTTGGCGTGGAGAACGGCAATTTTCCCCGGCGCGCTAGGCAGGTACGCTGCCACAGTTACTTGCGGTGATCATCCTGCCACCTGCCCGACATAAACGCTGTCTCCGTCTTCGCTTTCAATGGAATCGCACTCGGCATATCGGCAAAAACTATTCAATTTGACCAATAGCCTTGCTGACGTCGGCGGGGGTTTCAAAACTCTCATCCGGCAACTGCTGGAGCGTTTGCATTATATTGTCATCGGCCCTTTGCTTTTTGGCGTGATCCACAATTTCGTCCTTGTCCGCCGGGGTAATGCATGCCGGATAAAAATTTTTGTACCTGGATCGGGTTGGCTTTTGCCATGGTGCCTCCCTGATAGCTGGTTATTTTCTTCAGTCTTCGGTCTTCGGTTTTGGAGCCGATTTCTTCGATCTTTGCCACCTTTGCCGCTCAGGAAAATCATCCCCAGCAGCTCATTCTTCTTCAGTTGGCCTTGCAGAATAACCGGATGCTTTTTGCGCCACCAGGTTGCTCACCGGCACTGCCATTTTTCAGCGCGAGGGGATCGCTATAATCTCTGCCTTGGCGCACCGTCGTTGTGTGACAGATGTGATTTTATAGTAGTAAGTTTTATCCGGTAATGCAATTAATGGTGGCGAACGGATGACCTGGATAAGCCCACACCCCATCCGGGTGGACCCTGTTCAGGTCATCCAGGAACCCAGCCATGCCTGCGTTGTCTGAAAGCGCGATCCGCGTGAGCAGGTGACTCTTGTGCGTAGTAATGCCGGATTAATACCGGGTCGCGGCGAATATTCTTGGTAACGCCGAGATTCGGGTAAAATATGGTTTTTACTGTTTCCTGGATGGATCCGTCATGAGTATTGTTGCAATAAAGGGCAGCCTGGTCGCTATCGTCACGCCCATGCATGACAATGGCGAACTGGATCTGGAGCGTTTCAACGCCCTGATCGATTTTCATGTAGCGGAAGGAACTGATGGCATCGTGGTGGTGGGTACCACAGGCGAATCTCCGACAGTGGATTTCGACGAACATCATCTGCTGATCGAAACGGCGGTAGAGCGTGCTGCGGGGCGAGTGCCGATTATCGCCGGGACCGGTGCAAATTCAACCCGGGAAGCAATCGATCTATCCATTTACGCGAAGAACGCAGGCGCAAATGCAAGTCTTTCAGTGGTTCCCTATTACAACAAGCCGACCCAGGAAGGCTTGTATCAACACTTCAAGGCAATAGCGGAGGCGGTCGATATTCCGCAGATTTTATACAATGTGCCCAGCAGGACGGTAGCCGATATCGCCAACGACACCGTGCTGCGGCTGGCACAGATTCCCAATATTGTCGGCATCAAGGATGCGACCGGCGATATGGGGCGAGGTTTCGATCTGCTGTGCCGAGCACCGGAAGACTTTGCGGTTTATAGCGGAGATGATGTGAGTGCCCTGGCGATGCTGCTGCTGGGCGGGCATGGCGTCATTTCCGTAACAGCCAATGTTGCGCCGCGGCTGATGCACGAGATGTGCATTGCGGCGTTTGCGGGAGACCTTTCCGCTGCTCGTCTTGCCAACAGTAAATTGTTGAGGCTGCATCTCGATTTGTTCGTCGAGGCGAATCCCATTCCGGTAAAATGGGCAATATCGCAGATGGGGCTGATAGGTGCTACCCTTCGTCTGCCTTTGACTCCATTATCGGATCAATATCATCAAGTTGTAAGAGAAGCGATGGACAAGGCCGGGATAACCATATAAATGACCGGCCGGAATTTACGAGGGATCGAGCGTTGCGCATGAGATGGCGGATAATGGTCGCGCTATGTTTAGCGGTGGCCGTGGCAGGATGCAATCTGCTACCGGAAGCAAAGAAAATAAATTACAAGTCGGCGGGTAAACTTCCGCCCTTGGAGATACCGCCCGATTTGACCATGCCCGGTTCAGACGAGCGCTATATCGTTCCGGATATCAACCCGACGGGAACCGCAACTTTTTCTGCCTACGACAAAGAGCGCAACAAAGGTTCCGTAACCGGGGGAGGCAGTTCCATTCTACCCACGCTGGATGAGGGTGGTGTGCGCATGGAGCGCTCCGGTACTCAGCGCTGGCTGGTGGTGGCAGGTGAACCTGAGGACATATGGCCGGTAGTAAAAGAGTTTTGGCAGGAATTGGGTTTTATCGTCAAGGTTGAAATGCCCGAAGCCGGCGTGATGGAAACCGACTGGGCGGAAAACCGTGCGAAAATTCCGGAGGATATCATCCGTAACACGCTGGGTAAAATTCTGGATACCCTGTATTCGACCGCCGAGCGCGACAAATTTCGCACCCGCCTTGAGCGCGGAGAGGATGGCGTAACCGAGATTTACATCAGCCACCGCGGCATGGATGAAGTGATGGAGGGTGATATTCGTACTCGCTGGCAACCCCGTCCAGCCGATCCGGACCTTGAGGCCGAGATGCTTTCCCGCTTGATGATGCGTTTCGGTGTGGCGGAAGAACGTGCGAGAACGTCAGTAGCCAGCGCCGGCAAGGCGCCAGAGCGCGCGCGCCTGACGGGTGAAAAAGGCGGCGTGCTTACCGTGAATGAGGCTTTTGACCGCTGCTGGCGACGGGTTGGGCTGGCGCTTGACCGTATTGGTTTTACCGTTGAGGATCGTAATCGCTCGCAAGGGATTTATTTCGTGCGCTATATCAACCCTGACGTGGACAGTGGTGCCGGGCCGGGATTTTTCTCGAAACTTCTCTTCTGGCGCGACGAGAAGGACGAGAAACGGGATAAATACCGCATCCAGCTAAGTGAAGTCGGAGCGGCAGGAGAAAGCACCGATGTCAAGGTATTGAATAGCGAGGGCGAACCAGAGAAATCGAGTGACGCAAACCGCATATTAAAATTGCTTCATGAGCAATTGAAGTGATGGGCTCATCTTTGAATGAATCAGCCGGCCGGCATTGGCATCAAAGATAAGGTAAGGTAGACGATCTAAGAAACGACGTCGGGCGGAGCCCGACCTGCTGACCTGTAACAGTGGGTCCATCGGAATAATGAGTTATTCCTCTCCACCCCGCCATGGGGGATTGGCATCGAAGATACATGATTGGTAGGTCGGGCTATGCCCGACATCGTTTCTTGATCGTCGGGCGGAGCCCGACCTACCGGCTGACCTGTAACAGGGGGTCCATCGGAATAATGAGTTATTCCTCTCCACCCCGCCATGGGGGATTGGCATCGAAGATACACGATTGGTAGGTCGGGCTATGCCCGACATCGTTTCTTGATCGTCGGGCGGAGCCCGACCTACCGTTCGATCTCCGCGAAAGTGCCGCCAGAAGCTCTCCTGTCTTGTAAATACGGTCTTATAAACATTCGGGTTTCGTTGCCGATCCTGTCAATGTTCTCAATGGCTGATCGGTATATAAATCAAATTGACGCTTTCTACCTCGCCCGGCCGTGGCGCACGGGCGGACGAACCCGGCTCATCCACCTCAAGACGCAACTGCCACGCGATTATTGTGTTCCGGCACCACCTGGATGTTCACCGGCGCGTCGGCCCAGAGGAGGTTACCTGCTTGTGTCGCGGCAAGCGCACCCGACAATGGTATGGTGAAGGTGACGGACCCATGCACGACGTGGTGCCCGAACATCGAGAGCGTACCGGCATAGTACGGGCTTGATGGATCGACTCTAGCCGCGCCGGCCGGTGCATTGACCAGGACGAGGACGACTATGGAAGGATGGCTTAGTGTGTAGCTTGGTGTGGAAGCACACGGAACAAGCTTGGGGACCGACGTATTATCCTGAAACAGCAACTTGGCTGGATTGATAGGGGGACCGCTTTGGGGAAGCCGTTCCATTGATTAATAATAACGTGTTTTACCGTTTTTCAGACTACTTCACTGTCGGGTGCGAGCTCAATAACGAAATCCGCTCCAACGGATGGCGTTACCGGGTTACGCCTCAAATGCAATATATTTTCAACAAGCATAATATCGTGCAACTTGGCGGCGGCCCGTCATGGCTGGGCGAAAGAAAGAAAACTGATTGGCTTTTCTCTGCGCGCGTTATCTATTCCTTCTAGAATGAAATAGCTACCGTATAAATATTGATGAAGCATCGATGAACGACAGCAGTTAATCGGAGAATATGGACGCCTTGTCTGCCGAGGGGGAATATGAGTACTACGGCTGTTTTCTCGGAATTCGGTTCGATTGTTTCCGTGCGCGGCGGCATTGTGGATATCCGGTTTGAGCGTGTTCCGCCTATTCACACATTGCTGCGTGCAGGGAAGCAAGGAGAAATCGCGATTGAAGTGTTGTCGCAGCTTGATGGCCATCACGTGCGTGGCATTGCGCTAACGCCCACACAAGGTCTCGCTCGAGGCATGCAGGTCACCGATACGCATGGGCCGCTGATGGCGCCGGTAGGGAAGGCGACCCTTTCGCGCATGTTCGACGTGTTCGGCGAGCCCATCGATCGGCGGCCTGCTCCGGCCAACGCGCAATGGCGTTCGGTTCATCACGCATCGCCCCCTCTGGCGCGGCGCTCCACGAAATCCGAAATCTTCGAGACAGGTATCAAAATCATCGACGTACTGATGCCTTTGGAACGCGGGGGCAAAACCGGTTTGCTCGGCGGAGCAGGCGTCGGAAAGACCATCCTGCTCACCGAAATGATCCATAACGTAGCCGGGCAGCATGAGGGCGTCAGTATTTTTTGCGGCATCGGGGAACGCTGCCGCGAAGGGGAGGAGCTCTACCGTGACATGACGGCAGCGGGGGTGCTGGAGAACATGGTGATGGTGTTCGGCCAGATGAATGAGCCTCCCGGCGCCCGGTTCCGTGTCGGTCATGCCGCGCTGACCATGGCAGAGTATTTCCGGGATGACGAGCATCGTGATGTATTGCTGCTGGTGGATAATATTTTCCGCTTTATCCAGGCGGGCATGGAGGTGTCCGGGCAGATGGGCCAGATGCCGTCGCGCCTGGGCTACCAGCCGACGATGAGCACGGAACTGGCACAACTGGAAGAACGGATCGCCAATACGGAAACCGGCGCCATTACATCAATCCAGGCAGTTTATATCCCGGCGGATGATTTTACCGACCCTGCTGCAGTGCACGCCTTCTCGCATTTTTCCGCCTCCATCGTCCTCTCGCGCAAGCGCGCGAGCGAGGGCTTGTATCCGGCCATCGATCCGCTGCAGTCCGGCTCCAAAATGTCGACGCCCGGCGTCATCGGCCAGCGGCACTATCATATAGCACAAGAGGTGCGCCACACGCTTGCGCGATACGCCGAGCTCAAGGACATCATCGCCATGTTGGGATTGGAACAACTGTCTCCGGGAGACCGAAGCATCGTGGCACGTGCGCGGCGGCTGGAGCGTTTTTTTACCCAGCCGTTTTTCACTACGGAGCAGTTTACGGGCATCGAGGGGAAACTGGTCAGTCTTGCGGATGCGCTGGATGGCTGCGAGCGCATCTTGCGAGATGAATTCAAGGATCTTCCCGAGGGGGCGCTATATATGATCGGCGGGGCCAACGAGGCGAAAAGAAAGAACCATGCGGGAAATTCGCCTGTAAAGCCGGACATGTACCCCAGCCCGAACTTGAACACCAGCCCAAACCGGAATGCGGCTCTCTAACTGTCATGAACCTCAAGATACTTCTGCCGTTCGGGGTTTTCGCTGAAAAGACTGAGGTAGCCCGCATTGTTGCCGAGACCAGTACCGGATCATATGGTCTGCTGCCCAACCGGCTCGACTGCGTGGCGGCGCTTGTGCCGGGCATCCTCGCTTTTGAAACGAAAGAAGAGGGTGAGGTTTATGTGGCGGTTGACGAGGGCATCCTGATAAAAACCGGTGTGGAGGTACTGGTATCCGTACGTAATGCGATAACGGGCGCTGACCTGGCTACGCTACATGAGACCGTGGTGAACGCGTTTTTAAACCTTGATGCACAGGAGCGGGATGCACGCCTGATGATGGCAAAAATGGAAAGCGGCTTTATTCGCCGTTTAATGGAATTTCACCATGAGCGATGAGGCAGGCAGAAAAACAGGAGGAAAAGCGGAGGAGAAAGCCTCCACAGACGGGAGTGAGTCGGAATTAAGCCGACGCGTAGCGGTGACGGCGACGCGGAAGCTCAAAGGACAACAGGCCCAGCATCAGGCCAGACAGATAATCTGGTCCGGGTTGGGCATGATCGGGCTGGTCGGCTGGTCGGTCGCTGTGCCCACACTGCTGGGTGCGGCACTGGGCATATGGCTGGATAAAAACTATCCGATCAATCACTCATGGACGCTGACCCTGCTCATTATCGGCCTGATTACGGGTTGCCTGAATGCCTGGTACTGGTTGGCCAGAGAGGATAGGGCGAGCCACGAGGGGGGCGCCACGAGAGCGTCAATAAAAGGTAGAACCAAGCAACGGGAGCAGCGGCAGCAACGGAAGCAATAGGGGGATCGAATGGGTGAAACCTGGGGTCTGGTGTTGTCGTTGGCGGCAGGCATTCTGCTGGGCGCTTTTTTTTTCGGCGGCTTGTGGTGGACAGTGCGCCGCGGCGTTTCATCCCGGAATCCGGGACTCTGGTTCATTGGCAGCACGCTGCTGCGGATAAGCGCGGTCATGACGGGATTTTATTTTCTGCTGGGCCTGCCGGGCGAAAGCTGGCAAATACTACTTGCCGGTCTGCTTGGATTCATCATTACGCGGCTGGTTGCGACGCGGCTTGCAGGCTCGGATAAATCAGACCTCGACCACCTGGAACGAAAGGCCAGCCATGCACCTTAGCCCTGACGGCATTATTTTCTGGGAGTACGGGTTTTTGAAACTGAACGCCACCATTGTATTCACCTGGGGGCTGATGTGCGTGCTGGTTATCGGTTCAAGAGCCATTACCCGTAACCTATCCATAGGATTGGAACGTGCCCGCTGGCAGAATCTTCTGGAAGTCATTGTTCTCGCCATCCACAACCAGATAAGAGAAGTAGGTTTGCGCCAGCCGCGGCGATACTTCGCCTTTCTCGGCACGTTGTTTGTGTTTATCGTCGCGGCGACGCTCTTCATCGTCATTCCGGGGTACGAACCACCGACCGGCTCGCTCTCGACCACCACGGCGCTGGCGATCTGCGTATTCATCGCTGTGCCGGTGTACGGCATAAAAGAGCAGGGACTAAGCCGTTACCTCAGATCCTATCTTGAGCCGACACCCCTCATGCTGCCCTTCAACGTTATCAGCGAGTTCTCGCGCACCCTGGCCCTGGCTATTCGCCTGTTCGGCAATATCATGAGCGGCACGATGATTCTTGCGATCTTGCTGACCGTTACGCCGTTCATCTTCCCCGTCGTCATGGGTGCGCTTGGTCTGCTGACGGGTATGCTGCAAGCCTATATCTTCAGTATCCTGGCGACGGTCTATATCGCGGCTGCCACCTCGAGCTTTAGGGAGGATACCGATCAGGACTATGACTTGGACGGACCCGGTGACTCGGAGATGAAAAGACTGGAAGCCAGGTGAGAGCATAATACCTATAGATTATTCTCATTTGCATTCGCCTGTTTATGTAGGGCGGGCAGAAGGAAGCGCAATGGTCGTTCCATTTATTTCGGGGGGATTTGATGGGTTGCGCGTCGCTTCACCCATCCTACGAACTACGGAACTACGACCTATGACTGCAAAACTTATGAGATCGCACCAGGTTTATCCAGTAAAACTACTTCACAACGCTGACGGAATGGTTGCCGCTTTCGCGGGAAAGGCGATACCTCAATGTCAGTGGCGACCGTATAATCAATATGAATAAACGTGACACGAATAAACATGACCCAAATAAATATAACCTGACAGATAAAGAGAAGGAGAGCATATGGACAGCATGACCCTTATCGCAATCGTATCGATTCTCGCGGCGGGCCTGACGATCAGCATCGGTGTGATTGCACCGGCACTGGGAGAAGGAAAGGCGGTGGCGACGGCGCTGACTTCACTGGCGCAGCAGCCTGATGCCGCCGCGACCATTACCCGTACGTTATTTGTCGGGCTGGCGATAATCGAGTCGCTGGCTATTTATTGTTTCGTGATTTCCATGATTCTTATTTTTGCCAATCCGTTCTGGAATCACGTTATTGCCCAGGCAGCCGGAAAATAGGTCGTGCTGATAGACTGGTTCACCGTTATTGCGCAAATCGTAAACTTCCTCATCCTGGTGTGGTTGTTGAAACGTTTTTTATATCAACCCATACTCAGGGCGCTGGACGCGAGAGAAAAGCGCATCGCCGCAGAGCTTGCCGCTGCCGATGAAAAAAAACGGGAAGCTGAAAAGGAGCGCGACGAGTTTCGGCAAAAGAACGACGAATTCGAACAGCAGCGGTCGGTACTGCTACACACGGCTTCTGAGGAGGCGCACGCCGAACGCCAACGGTTGATTGCCGCCGCCCGGACGGATGCTGACGATCTGCGCGCGCAGCGGGATGAAGCATTGAAAAGAGAATATCAGGACTTGAGGGCGGTACTCTCCCGTCGCATAGGCGCGGAAGTATTTGCCATTGCCCGCAAGGTGCTGGCTGATCTTGCCGATACCACGCTTGAAGCGCATATCGCGGACGCGTTTATCAAACGTTTGCGCGCGCTAAGCCCCGAGGAAAAGGTGGGCCTGGCTTCGATAACCAGGCTGTCGGCGCAGCCGTTGCCGGCCACGCCCGCCATGACCGCAGCAGCGGCAGCAGAAACGGCAGGAATTCTAATCCGGAGCGCGTTTGATTTGCCCGCTACACAGCAAAATGCGATTAAAGCGGCGATTAATGAAATCCTGGAAACGAGAATTCCAGTCCGGTTCGAGGCCAGGCCGGACTTGATCAGCGGCATTGAACTCATTGCCAACGGGCATAAAGTTACCTGGAATATTGCCGGGTATCTTGCGTCGCTCGAGGAGGAGATAGGCAAGCTTCTGAAGAACCCTGCGGAACCTGAATCGAAAGCTGAACCGGAAGCCCAGCCTGAGCCCGGGCCTGGGTTCCCAACCGAGCCTGAGTTCGGAGCTGAGCCTCAAGCCGAGGCATCGGTAAAGGAAAAGAACGCGGGCAAGAAAAAACCGAACACCCCGGACAACCCGGAAACCTCGAACCTCAAACCCCCCGCACATATTCGATGAATGCGGTAACCAAAAACCTGCAAAACGTCTTCGATGACGTATTCACGCAGATGGCGCAAGTACGGCAAGCTTCCAAGCCGCGGTTGGCCTTGCGCGAGACAGGTGCGATCACGAGCATCGCTGCCGGCATTGCAAAAGTATCGGGACTCCCCGGCGTGGGGTTCGAGGAAGTACTGAAGTTTCCCGGTGAGTCATATGGCATTGCATTCAATATCGATGCAGATGAAATCGGCGTGGTGCTGCTCGACGACTACTCGCACTTGAATACCGGCGATGAGGTCGAACGCAGAGGCCATGTAATGGATGTGCCTGTGAGCGACGGGTTGATCGGACGGGTAATCGATCCGCTGGGACGGCCGCTGGACGGCAAGGCGCCGGTCGTCTCCTCGAAGCGCCTGCCCATCGAACGCGCCGCTCCATCCATCATGGACCGTGCACCCGTCACCGTGCCCTTGCAAACCGGCATCAAGGCCATCGATGCACTCGTCCCGATCGGCCGCGGACAGCGCGAGCTGATTCTTGGCGACCGGCAGACGGGCAAGACCGCCATCGCGCTCGACACCATACTTAATCAACGAAACGAGAACGTACTGTGCGTTTATTGCGCTATCGGCCAACATGCCTCCGGCGTAGCAAAGGTGGTCGCCACCTTGCGCGAAAAAGGCGCGATGCGCTACACGGTGGTCGTGGTGACGGAGGGAGACAATCCACCGGGCCTCATCTACATTGCCCCCTATGCCGCAACCAGCATAGCGGAATATTTTGTGGAGCAGGGCCGCGATGTGCTGATCGTGTACGATGACCTTACGCATCACGCGCGCGCTTACCGTGAACTGTCCCTGTTGTTGCGCCGGCCGCCCGGACGCGAAGCCTATCCAGGCGACATTTTCTATATTCACTCGCGGTTGCTGGAGCGCGCAACCCATCTGCGCGAAGAATTGGGCGGCGGCTCGCTCACTGCGTTGCCCGTTATCGAAACGGAAGCTCAGGATATTTCCGCTTATATTCCGACTAACCTGATTTCCATCACCGATGGCCAAATCTATCTCTCCCCGGCATTGTTCGCATTGGGTGTATTGCCGGCTATCGATGTCGGCAAATCTGTCTCGCGTGTCGGCGGCAAGGCCCAGCGCCCCGTTTACCGCGCGGTGATAGGCGACCTGAAGCTGGACTATGCGCAGTTTGAAGAGCTGGAGACCTTTGCCCGGTTTGGCGCGAGGCTGGATAAGGATACCCTCCGGATTATCGAGCATGGGCGCCGCATTCGTGCCTGCCTCAGGCAACTCGAATCCGCTCCGGTTTCAATGATCGAGCAGATCGGTGTGCTGCTGGCGCTGACCGCCAGGTTGTTTGACAACGTACCGCCCGACCGCATGGCAGAGGCCGAGCGAACAGTACGGGAGGCAGTGGCGAATATACCTGCCGAGGTGCGTGCGCGCATCGAAACTGCCAAAAAGCTGAGCGATGAGGACCGTGAATCGATCACGCAAAGCCTGCGCAATGCGCTCACCGGATTTCAGTCATCGTCGGAACTTGAATCCAAAGCAGGCGAGGCACATGATGAGCGATAGCCTCGCCAGCCTCCGTCGGAAAATCGAGGGAGCCCGTGATCTGCGGTCGGTGGTCAGCACCATGAAGGCGATGGCAGCGGCAAGCATCGGGCAATACGAAAGATCAACACGGGCACTGGACGATTATTATCGCGCCGTGCAGCTTGGCTTGAGCGTCTGTTTTCGCACCGGCATGCTATCGCCGCCCGTATCGCCCTTATCACCTGTGGCGGGAGAGAAAATAAACCGGGAGAACGATGTAATCGGCGCGGTCCTGTTCGGTTCGGATCAGGGACTGGTGGGCCAATTCAACGAGGTCATGGCCGATTACGCCATTCAGACGCTGGCAGCCCTGCCGGGCAAAATAAGGGTATGGGTGATGGGTGAGCGTTTGCATGATCGGCTGGCGGGTATGAGCGTGCATATGGATCTGCAGGTAGCAGGGCTGTTTACCGTTCCGCTTTCGGTCAAGGCGATCACGCCGCTGGTGGGCCGGATTCTGATGGAGACGCTGACGTCGAGAGCGGGGCCAACTCTGACACCCAGTTCGGGAAAAGGCGAAGCCCGGCTAACCGGTCGCAACCGAAACGGAGTGAGGCAGCTTTATCTCTTCTACAACAGCTCTCGATCGGGCGCGATATATGCGCCTGTCCATCAGCGGCTGCTGCCGCTGGACGATGGCTGGCGGAGCGAACTGGCCGGAATTCCCTGGCCGACAAGCAAGCTGCCGGAGGTGATGGGCAGCGGCGAAGCGACGCTGCACGCGCTGATTCGGGAGTATCTGTTCGTTTCACTATTTCGCGCGTGTGCGGAATCGCTTGCGAGTGAAAACGCCAGCCGCCTGGCGGCAATGGAGCGCGCCGAAAAAAATATCGATCAATTGAGTGCCGATCTTCGCCAGACATTCTATCGGCTGCGGCAAAACAAAATCGATGAGGAATTGTTCGATGTTATCGCCGGCGTGGAGGCGCTGGCGGGCCGTATTTCATCTTAGGTCGGGGCACCGGCGGATTACCGGCAGGACTGTTTCCGCCATAGATGGGAAGCAGTTTCCGCGTAGGATATTTACACTGAAAATCCGAGCGAAGAATTTATTCCACGGCGGGTTGCGAAGCCGGTCCATATTGCAGCGTCCAATCGATAATCTCCGTGGCGAGCCGGTCGTTGGCTCTGCCGAATGCCGCGATGACTTCCGGTATTTCCCTGCCCAGTACGGGTTCTAGGATCTCGAAGCTGCGCGTGGCTGCGATGCGGTTTCTTCCGGATTGCACCAGCGTTGCATAAAAGCGGATATTCACGGCAGGTATGCCGTTTTTGTATTCCACCTGAAACGCGGTCAGGTCACCTCCGAGCTCCAGATCGGCCATGAGATTATTATTGCCGCTGCTCACCGAGTTGAACCTGCCATCGGTGCGAAAAGCTTCCGCGAGCTGATCGCGCAATAAAATGGGCGCAGGGTCGCCCCAGCGTATGCCCTTGTAAGCACTGATGCGGTTGTCCTGCCGCAGTACCAGCACGCGCATGCTGTCGGTCACCTGGCTGCTCTTAGGGGTAGCAATGCGCAGCGCCCAGGGCAGGCTGTGCGCCTGGGTCGAGCGCGGAATCGAAGAGGAGGGGAGTTGATAGATCTCCAGCGTTTCGGCTTTAGGCAATATAGAACAGGAAGACAAAAATACCATTGCCATACCCGACACCAGCCCGAAACGGCAAAAGTATTGTGGCCGAAGCGCGCGACCCATCATCCTAGATCCGGTAGTTGGACGGGGGGAAGTGTACGGTTTTTGGGGTGCAGGGCAAGGCGCAACGACGCGGAATGGTCGTTCCATTCCAAGAAGTTGCAACGCAGCCATGTGCCGCACAAACCGTACAATTCGCCCCGTAGCGGCCTCACCCCGGAGGGTAAGCGTCAAATAATATGAAATATTGTTATTAATCATGACATTGATCTATTAAATGAGCGGTCAACTACCGGATTTAGGATCACGGTTCAAACTCCTGAATTTTTTCACGACCGGTCAGATAATCGGCCGGGTTGTCCTCCAGTCGACCCATTATCCTGCTCATTGAACCCAGCGTTTTACGCAGCTCTTGCAGCGCAGGCCCAAGCTCGTTCAAACCGCGCATTCCGCTGCCAAGCGCTTCCTGGTTGTCGAGCAGTAGTTGGTCGATGGTGGCGCTGGTTTTTGCCAGTGAAGCCGTCGTCTGCTCTACGCTGTCCAAAGTACGCGCGCCCTGATTGTTGATCAGCGCGTCTGTATTGTCCATCATCAGCGAAGCCTGCCGCAACGCTTGGTTTGCTTGCTTGCTGGCGGCCGTCAATTCCTTCACCAGCACCTTGAAGTTTTCGCTTTGGCCGGCTATCGCTCCGGAAGCCTGCGCTATATTTTCGACCGTTTTACTTAAATGTTGCGCGTTTTCGCGTGACAAAACGTCCTTGGCTCTCAGGATCAGCTCGGTGATGTCAGCCATGGTACTGTCACTCTGCTCCAGCAGTTTGGAAATTGGAGAAGGGGTGGCCACGATCACAGGATCTTCGCCTTCCGCCGCCACCAATCTGCGGCTATCCGGAGACCCGCCGCTAAGTTCTATAATGGAGTTTCCGGTGATGCCCGTAAATGACAGCCGCGCCTGCGTATCCTGCTTGATCTGGACATTGCCTTGCACACGTATCCGCGCGAGTACTTTGCGAGGGTCGCGCGGATCGAGCTCAAGCCCGACCACATCGCCCACCTTTATGCCACTGTACTGTACGGCGCTGCCGACGGACAAGCCTCTTACGGCTTCGTTGAAAATGACGATGTAATATCGCTGCTGGGCATCGCTGGGCGATTTCCCTAACCATAAAACGAATAGCGAGACAACCACCACGGCGGTAACGGTGAAGAGCCCGATCAGTACATGGTGAGCGCGAGGTTCCATCAACCGGCCTCCTGCATTCGGTGGCGTCCGGCCTGGTGAGCCGCGCGCCCGCGTGGACCGTGAAAATAATCCTGCACCCAGGCGTCATCGGTGGCTTCAACGACATCCAGCGTATCCGCCACCAGGACGTGCTTGCCGGACAGTACCGCAACCCGGTCACAGATGGTGTAGAGCGTATCAAGGTCGTGCGTCACCATAAAAACAGTCAGTCCCAGCGCGTCGCGCAATGTGATGATGAGTTGGTCGAATTCCGCGGCGCCTATCGGGTCAAGGCCCGCCGTAGGTTCATCCAGAAATAGTATATCCGGGTCGAGGGCCAGCGCACGTGCAAGCGCAGCACGTTTTACCATGCCCCCGGACAACATGGCGGGGTATTTTTCGCCGGCGTTGGCGGGTAATCCCGCCAGCGCAAGTTTTACTTCCGCGAGATGCTCGGCATCGGCCCGGCTGAGGCCGGCATTTTCAATGAGCGGCACAGCGACATTTTCGATGACGGTGAGCGAAGAAAACAAGGCGCCGCGCTGGAAAAGCAAGCCAAACCGCCGCTCGAGCTGATATCGGCGCTTACGCGACAACTTGAGGACGTTTTCGCCAAGTACGCATACACTCCCTGACACAGGTGTCTGCAATCCAACTATCGTACGCAATAGTACCGACTTGCCTGAGCCGGAGCCACCGATCACGCCCAGTATCTCCCCACGATAAACGTCCAGATTCAGCTTTTCATGTACCGTCTGCCTGCCAAAACGGTTTGTCAGATCGCGGACCTGAATTATCACATCGCAGTTGGGAGAAGCAGTCGGGCTTACCATCCCATCTCCATGAAAAACAGCGCGCCCAGCGCATCCAGAAGAATGACGACGAAAATGGATTGGACCACGCTGGAAGTCGTGTGCTGGCCAACCGACAGTGCGCTACCGCTGACCTTGAAACCTTCGAGACAGCCGATGATCGCGATCACAAAAGCGAATACGGGTGCCTTGGACATACCCACCAGAAAATGCCGCAATTCAATCTGTTCCTGAAAAATCGACAGGAACATCGCCGGGGAAATATCCAGCGTCAGCGCGCAGACCACCCCGCCCCCGAATATGCCCGAGATCATGCCCACGAAAGTAAGAATAGGCAGCGAGACGAACAACGCCGACAGGCGTGGCAATATCAGCAAGTCGACCGGGCTCAGGCCCAGCATGCGTGCGGCGTCAATTTCCTCATTGGCTTTCATGGACCCGATCTGGGCTGTGAAGGCACTCGCCGTCCGACCAGCCATCAGAATAGCGGTGAGCAGGACAGCAAGCTCGCGCAGGAACGAGTAGGCCACCAGATTAACGGTATAGATGCTGGCGCCGAAATCGGCCAGCACCGTTGCGCCGAGAAACGCAATCACCGCCCCGACCATGAAATTTAGCAGGGCAACGATGGGCACGGCATTCAGGCCAGTCTCTTCAATCTGGGCCACTACCGAAGTGATACGCCAGCGCCTTGGACGAAAAATGGTATGGGTCAGGGCCTGGAGCGTGAGACCCGTAAATCCGAGCAACGCCAATGCCTGCTGCCGAAAGATTTCCATGGCATGCCCAATCCTCTCGAGCAGTTCGATTGCCGCCGAGCGCCGCCGCGTGTGCTGGATTTTGCCGGTAGTGCTCATCGCATCCGCTACTGTTCGCAACAGTGCATCGCGTTCCGTGGTCAGCACTGAATCGGGACCGGATAGTTTCCGGGCGAGTTCGACGCCGAGCAATTCAAGCAGCCTCGAAGCCCCTGCCGTGTCTAGCGCGCCCAGGCCACTCAGGTCAATTTGGTTACTCTGCGCCCCAGCCAGATCCGCCACTTCGGCGCGAAGCCGGGCGATTTCCTTTCCCAGTGCGGCATAGTTGTCAAGGGTCCAATCGCCGCGCACGGTCAGTTTGGGCGGAATGGCAGAGGAGTCCCAGGCGAGGAGCTTTGAATTAGCGCCGGATGTCATGGGTTTCTACTTTTTTGGATGTATCTGGATGTAAATGGGATGATCGCCGGAATCCGTTGGGGGGCTTGTTTGCTCTACCGGGAGTCGATGGGCGGTCGATATTTCATATGACGGTGCGGCACGGAAAGGGCTACGCCGGCATCTGGCGACATGATCTTCGCCGGCACCGGTATTGATCCAGTCCGTCAACGAGCTTCCCCATCCTTCGACTTCCGGGAACAGAGATTCGCGATTCTCTCTTGATTAAAAACACGTGGCATCCCGTTAGCCAACCGACTGAAAACACGTTTAAAACTATCTGTTTGTGTGGATGGTGTCAAGCACGAAGTATAGTACGGGAAGGACCTGTGCGCTGGCCTATCGGCATGCAGCAAAGCCCTGCGGAATAAAAAGGGAGAGTAAACCACGCTCAACCGTTTCGACAGATTGTACGCCTCGCGCGGGTTAAATTTTGGGTTAAAACAATCTGGCATGTTGCGTAGCCAAACGGGATTAGGGGGTATGCGGCTATTCGCCAACCTTGCATATCTGCTATGGTTCAGTTTTGATGATACATAACTGTTTCTTGACCGAAATCTTTCATTGCGTTACATATTACATGTGACTATTGCAGAAACTCCATCGTCAGCAATCCGGGAGTTCAATATATGGCAAGCCAGACGTCAGACCGCAAACCGCTCTACCGGCTTCATCCCACCAAAGATGTCGACGGATACAATTTCCTGGCCGATCTGGCGCTGGACATGCGAACGTCGTGGGACCACAGTGGGGACCATATATGGGAACAACTGGACCCGGCGCTATGGGATTTGACGCGCAATCCATGGGTCGTGCTGCAAACGGTGTCGCGAGAAAAACTTCAGAGCGTCTTTGCCGACCCCGTGTTCAGCAAGGACGTCGCCGAGCTGGCGCGGGAAAGGCATGAGGCGGCGGCCGCGCCCGGCTGGTTTCAGCAAACCTATCCGATATCTCCTCTGAAATGTATTGCCTATTTTTGCATGGAATTCATGCTGAATGAAGCGCTCCCCATTTACTCGGGCGGGCTGGGCAATGTAGCCGGAGATCAGCTCAAGGCCGCCAATGATCTGGGCGTGCCGGTCGTTGGGGTAGGGTTGCTCTATCAACAGGGCTATTTTCGTCAGGTGATCGACAAGGACGGCGTCCAGCAGGCGCTCTTCCCTTATAACGACCCCGGCCAGTTGCCTATTACACCGTTGCGCCGCCAGAACGGGGAGTGGTTGCGGCTCGAGGTCAAATTGCCGGGCTATTCCGTCTGGCTGCGTGCCTGGCAGGTCCAGGTGGGCAGGGTGAAGCTGTATCTGCTGGACAGCAATGACGCTGCAAACTACCCCGCTCACCGCGGCATCACCAGCGAGCTTTACGGAGGCGGCCCGGAGCTGCGGCTCGAGCAGGAGATTTTGCTGGGCATCGGCGGGTGGCGATTACTTGCTGAACTGGGCATCAAGCCGGAAGTCTGCCATCTGAATGAGGGCCACGCCGCCTTTGCCGTCCTGGAGCGCGCGCGGCACTGCATGGAGGAGATGGGGCATGACTTCAAGACCTCGTTATCCATCACTCGCGTGGGCAATCTTTTTACCACGCACACGGCGGTAGACGCGGGCTTCGACCGCTTCGACCCGGATCTGATCGAGCGATATCTTGCCGACTATGCCAGAACGGGGCTGGGCATAACTTGTCAAGATCTGCTGGCGCTGGGGCGTGGCGATCCGGACGATGCATCGGAGCCTTTCAACATGGCCTATCTCGCTATCCATGGGAGCGGGGCGATAAATGGAGTGAGCCGCTTGCACGGAAAAGTGAGCAGGCACCTCTTCGGGCCCGTTTTCCCGCACTGGCCGGCGAGCGAAGTCCCTGTGGGCCATGTAACCAACGGTATTCATGTGCCGACTTGGGATTCGGTACCGGCGGCCAAGCTATGGAAACAGGCCTGTGGAGAAAATCGCTGGGGCGGGACTACGGAAATGCTGGAACAGAATATCCTCTGTGTTTCCGACATCGATCTGTGGCGATTTCGTAGTGTCGCGAGCAAATCGCTTGTCGAGTACATCCGCAAGCGGTTCACCCGGCAACTTGCCGTCACGGGGGAACCGCCCGCAGCGGTCGAGGCGGCCAAAAGCATGTTTGACCCCGATACGCTGACTCTGGGTTTTGCGCGCCGCTTTGCGACCTACAAAAGACCGGATCTGCTGCTGCACGATCCCGAGCGGTTGCTGCGGCTGTTGACTAATCCGCAGCGCCCGGTACAACTCGTCATGGCCGGCAAGGCGCACCCGGCGGACGAGGCAGGCAAAGCGTTGATCCAGGAGTGGATGCGTTTCATCCATCGCGCCGGCGCACGCGCCTCGGTCATTTTTTTGAGCGACTATGACATGCACTTGACCGAGCAACTGGTGCAGGGGGTGGATGTCTGGCTCAATACCCCCCGCCGGCCCTGGGAGGCAAGCGGAACCAGCGGAATGAAAGTACTTGTCAATGGTGGCATCAATTTGTCGGAACTGGATGGCTGGTGGGCGGAAGCGTACACCCCAGAAGTGGGATGGGCGCTGGGCGACGGGAACGAGCATGGCGATGATCCCGCCTGGGATGCGATTGAAGCCGAAGCCCTTTATGATCTGCTTGAGCACGAGGTGATTCCGGAATTCTATACCCGCGACGAGCAAGGTATTCCCACCGCCTGGGTCACGCGCATGCGCAAGAGCATGGCGCAATTGACGCCCCGTTTTTCCACCAACCGGGTGGTGCGCGAATATACCGAGCGCCATTACCTTCCGGCAGCGGCCGCGTACGGCGAACGGAGCGCCGACAACGGCGCGCTGGGTGTGCAGGTGGAAACCTGGCGGCATGCGCTGGAGCATAACTGGTCTGCCTTGCGTTTCGGCGAATTGAGGGTCGAGACCGACAGCGAGTATCACAAATTTGTAATTCATGTATATCTGAATGACCTCGATCCCGAGTCGGTGCGGGTCGAGCTGTATGCGGACGCCATTTTTGGCGGCACTCCCGTGCGCCACGAGATGACGCGGCTGCATCCACTGATAGCCGCAGCCACGGGCTTTGCCTATCATGCATCCGTGCCGGCGGATCGTCCGGAGTCGGACTACACCGTTCGGCTCATACCCCACCACCACGCCGCGGAAGTTCCGCTGGAGGCGGCCTGGATTTTATGGCAGCGGTGAGGTTGCTCATGCCGGGAACGAGGCAAAAACCGTAGGACTGCGTTGCGGTATTGCACGCAGCCCGCGAATCGGATTTACGAATATCGGAGGGGAGTGGGGGGGTGTGGTATTCTTCATTGGGTCCGCCGATCAATGAGGATGTATTTTTGGCGGTATAAAAATTAAAAAGGAACCGAAATGAAAGTAAAAGAGAATTTCACATTAATCGGGATCTCCTCGATGCTACTCGTTTTTGGGCTTACCGCATGTGACAAGCCGGGCCCCGCAGAAACCGCTGGTAAAAAAATAGATCAGATGAGCGGTGAAGCCAGCAAGAGAATAGATGAAGCAACCGATGAAATCGGTAAAAAACTCGGCGAGCAAGGCGAGAAAGCCAGTGTGACCATTGATGATGCCGAGATTACGACCAAGGTTAAAGCAGGCATTTTTGCCGAGCCCGGTCTCAAAACGCTACAAATCGGTGTTGATACCATAAAAGGCGTTGTGACATTAAGCGGATCAGTCGATTCGTGGCCAAGCAGCGATAGGGCTAAAGCACTGGCTGGTGCGGTGGCTGGAGTGAAAGAGGTTAAAAACCTGCTTGTGACAAAATAAAGCAGATGAAATTGAGTTGTCGGTAAGATCCTGAGGAGTAGGTCCTCGGGCCCCTTGTTTTCGGTGCAATAGTTGACGCTACGCAAAGAGCTCGACAAGAATAGAGAATGGTTTTTTTTCCGGCGCCGGAAGCGCGAACTGGAACACTGAGCGACCTGCTCAAGGTCAAAAACTCAACCACATTGAAGGATGAGGTATTGAAAGCTTCATAGTCGATGCGAATGAGAAAACTTCCAGGCCTTCCAGCGGCAGCAATTCAACCCTCGCGGCCTCCCCGCAACGCTTCATAGGGATTGCAATATTCGTTGATCAGTTCGTGAGTCGACCATGTGAAGTTGTATTTCAGCGCGTTCGTAGGGAAGCGGCAGGGCTCCGACCCGCAATTGGACGCTGATTGTCTTGTCGAATCCGATCGCCATGTGATGGCCGATGATGTTTATGGCTCCCGGCGCCACACCACACTGCGGCACGAAGGCGGTCCTGGTACTCTCGGCCAATTCTGCGATGAGGCTGGTCGTGCCGACATCTTCGGTTAAGTCAAAATAGTGTACACCGCACGCCTCCGCGGCTTCCGCGGCTTCCGCGATTGAAACGTTCAGAAAGAACGGACACGCGCTGATTACAATCTCTTGGTTCGAATCTGTTCAGTGGAAAGTGACGTGCGAAGTAGCGATGGGGTCGACAGACTGGTCTTGCAGTGTCTCGATACTGGAGATCAGGGGGCAATACGCATTTCGCGGAGTCGACGGCGAGGGAGTTTGCGAGTTTCATCTTTATAAACCGCGAAGACAATGTCCTTGTCCAGCTCCAGCCTGGGCTTACCCGCAGAGCGGAGCTTTTTGTTAATACCGCTTTCCAACCAGCAGTCAAACTCATCCTGCGTGTAACCATACAGGTCAACGTATCTTCGTTTCTTCATAACATTTCTTCCGGCAGGGATACAATCAGTCAGAAAAAGCCCTGGGCTTCAGGACTGGGCGCATTTTGCCAATCTTCATGCAAGGAATATGTTCGGTACCGCACCCACGAAATCCCTGCTTACGGGTTTAAATATGAGTGTGAGACACCGAACAGTATGAGATCCCGATTAGTGTTAATCTGATCTCCTATACTGTTCAGAGGTTACTGAGCAGCGAATAGCGGGAAGGTAATGTATGACAAAGGAGAAAATATCGTGAGGGTTACGAACAAATCCATTCTCCTCGTCGAAGATGATCGAGTGGATATGATGATGGTTATCCGCGCGCTCAAGCAGGTTCACGTTACAAATAAAGTTGTGCACCTGGAAAACGGGGAGGACGCGCTAAATTACCTCAGGGATGAGGACAACGAAAAGCCCTGCATCATTTTGCTCGACTTGAACATGCCCATCATGAACGGCGTCGAATTCCTGAGAGCGGTAAAAGATGATGAGCAGCTAAGGCAAGTTCCCGTGGTGGTACTGACTACATCGGACGAACAACAGGATAAGCTAAACAGCTTTAACTTCGGCGTGGCCGGATATATGGCGAAACCCGTTGACTACTGGCAATTCGTCGAAGTCATGCGGTCAATTGATACGTATTGGACTATCAGCGAGATGCCTTGAGATATGAACCATAAGTCCACCTCTGACTCCGCTGCGCAGAATCAATCCGATGTTCTCTCTCGAGAGTTGCATGCTGGTAGAGATCTCGGTTGAAGCGTTCCTTGCGTTTGGTATAACCAAGTTGGAAAATTTACCTGTTCGCATCGAACAAGCAATTGCTCTGCCAGACGAAATAACTGGTTTTTGGCGATAATCTTTAGTGATCTTGATCGTTTTAAACTGGTTAACAACACCTATGAGCATGCCATCGGTGACAAGGTACAACAGGCTGTGCGGCAACTGCATCAGCGCGTCTCTGAGGATACTCTTTGCCGTTATAGCGGTAATACGATGCTGCCAGAAAGTATCTGGCCATGCTCAAGTGGTGCTGTCTGGTGCTACTTCCGGTTTACGCCTGCGACGGGTGGGGGCAGCAGGTTTGCGGGGGGGGTTGGGTGCTGCTTCCTTAGGCGTGGCTTGAGCCGTTGGCTCGGCAACCGCTTGTGTTGCCCGCGCTGCATCGGGTAGAGGCGCATCGGCGGCACCCGGCTTGGCTGAGGAAGCAGTCGAGTCAGGCGCTGCCAGGGAAGCAGCCAAATCAGGTCCGTCAGGCAGATTGGCTGTTTCTGGCGAAAGAGGCCTGCCAGTCGTCTTTGGTACCCCGGTCTTTGCCTTTTTTTCCACCGTTTTGCGGCTGCCACGTTTCTTGTGAGCCGCCTCCTGCTTGCCGCGGGTCTCCACAACCTCCGATGGGGTGACGCCGGCTTCGGTGTCGGCTTCCCCTTCTGCTTCCACCTTCGCTACCGGTACGTCTGGCGCCTGCTCTGTTATCGCCTTGCCGGGGTCCGTTCCCCCGTTGCTGCGATAAACGTAGGTGCCGGATTTCTCGTCACGACCTAATTCAAGCAAACCGCGTAGCTGTGCCTCGTCAAGCAAATTGCCAAAGGCGCGGAAGCCAAAGTAGGTCTCATTGAAATCAGGCTTGCGTCGCTTGATTGCCTGTTTTAGCGCGGATGCCCAGATCTTGCCGCTGTCTCCGCGCTCGGATACCAGGGCATCGAAGGTTTCCACCGCTATTTCTATCGCCCGGCTCTTGCGCGCTTCCAACTCTTCCTTGCGGTGCTTTTCTTCATCGGGCGAACGCCTGGTCTCGGGCTGCACTTCCTCTGTATCGCGTTTGGCCGCTCGCTGGCTCTCGCGCACCAGATCGTCGTAAAAGATGAATTCGTCGCAATTGGCGATCAGCAGGTCAGAGGTCGATTGCTTGACGCCAACGCCTATCACCTGTTTGGCATTCTCGCGCAGCTTGGAGACCAGCGGCGAAAAATCGGAATCCCCGCTGATGATGACGAAGGTATTGACGTGCGATTTGGTGTAGCAAAGGTCCAAAGCATCCACCACCAGGCGGATGTCGGCCGAGTTCTTGCCCGACTGGCGTATGTGCGGAATCTCGATCAGCTCGAAATTGGCTTCATGCATGGTGGACTTGAAGCTCTTGTAACGATCCCAGTCGCAGTAAGCCTTCTTGATGACGATGCTGCCTTTGAGCAAGAGACGCTCAAGTATCGGCTTGATATCGAACTTATCATATTTTGCGTCGCGCACGCCAAGTGCAACGTTTTCGAAGTCGCAAAATACCGCCATGCTGACGTTTTCGTGGGATGAAGCCATAGGGTTAATTGTTTTCCAAATGATGGGTGGGGCTTATTGTCACACGGAACAGAAGGTATTCATGACGGATTTACAAAGGAAGGCGGTGAAGAACACTTGAACTATCAGGAACGAATCGTGAAATAAACAGGCTCGATTTCTGCCGAAAAACCCGAATCAAGGCTTTCACACACATTTCATGAAATCCAATCCCAGCGAGATGCTTTCCTGGTGGTTTTTTTAAAACTTCATCCGAATAGACGTTGGTATCTGATATTTTAGTTCATCTTCTTTTGTAATCCAGAGTTAACGTAAAAAAATAAATAATACCGAACATTACCTTGCCCTTTCGAGGTTAAACTCAGCGATTTTCAGCGTTATTTGCAATGATCGTCATGCTTTCCCACAGTTCGGGCATGAATATCCTGATGAGGCAGTCGCGCAACTGCCACCCATCGTCGCGTCGGTCGTGCTGGTGGCGTTGGCGCGCATTCCCGGCATTTCGAGTAATTTTCTATTTTCTACGGAGCGAGCCTCAATGATAGCCCACGCAGCAACGACACTCAGCATGGTTTCCATTATTGAAGATCACGCGCGCAAGCGTTCCGATCGCACAGCAATTATTTACAATGACCGGCGTTTTTCCTACGGCCAACTCAACGCGATGGCTAATATGATCGCCAATGGGTTGGTGAACCTCGGTATCAAACCGGGCGATCATGTTGCCCTGTCGTGCCCGAATCTGCCGTATTTTCCGATGGCCTACTACGGGATAATCAAGGCAGGCGCAGTAGTCGTTACCCTTAATGTATTGCTCAAGCCGCGTGAGATTGCCTATCACCTTCAGGATAGCGAAGCCAAGGCGTTTCTTTGCTTTGAAGGCACAGCCGAGTTGCCGATGGGTCAGATGGGCAAGACCGCATTCGACGCAGCGCCGCAATGCGAGCACCTGATTGTCATCACGGCCAATCCGGCATCACCCACGCCTATCGAAGAGGCTAGGACATTGGGGCAGTTGATGCATAACCAGCCGCCGACATTCGCTGCCCATGCGCCGCAGGCCGACGACACCGCTGTCATACTCTACACCTCAGGAACCACCGGCCAGCCCAAAGGTGCGGAGTTAAGCCATATGAACCTGCTAATGAACGCGATGGTTGTGCGTGATCTGGTTGCTACAGTAATGGAAACGGGTGCGGATGCCGAAAATGTCGTGCTGATTACTTTACCCCTGTTCCACGCCACTGCCCAGCAAGCGCAGATGAACGCGAATCTGCTGGCTGGCGCTACCCTGACGCTCATGCCGCGCTTCGAGGCAGGTGCGGTACTGGAAGTGATGAAACGCGACAAGGTGAATTTCTGGACGGGTGTTCCCACCATGTTTCACGCCTTGTTGCATTACGCTGCCGCGAATAATATCGACATCGCGCCGATTGCGGCCTCCCTGCGGCTGGCGTCTTCCGGCGGTGCGCCGATGCCGGTGGAAGTGATGAAACAGTTCGAAGGAATGTTTGGCGTCAGGATCATGGAAGGGTATGGTTTATCGGAAACAGCACCTGTCGCTTCCTTCAACCATGTAGACAAGCGATCCAAACCGGGTACGGTCGGCCAAGCACTCTGGGGCGTGGATATCATATGTGCGGACGATAATGACCGGCCAGTTTCAACAGGCGAGCGAGGGGAAGTGCTGATCCGGGGCCACAACATCATGAAGGGTTACTACAAACGCCCCGAGGCCACGGCCGAAGCCATGCGCAATGGCTGGTTTCATACCGGCGACATCGGCATTCTTGACGAAGAGGGTTATTTATCCATAGTCGACCGAAAAAAGGACATGATTTTGCGCGGCGGCTACAGCGTTTATCCGCGTGAACTGGAAGACGTCATGATGACCCATCCATCGGTATCGCTGGTAGCGGTAATTGGTATACCCGACGAGAAACTGGGCGAGGAAATAAAAGCCTTTGTTGTCAGGAAAGCCGGCATGGAAACTACCGAGAAGGAACTCGTGGCCTGGTGCAAGGAGGAGTTTGCCGCTTACAAGTATCCCAGGCACGTCGAGTTTCGTGATCATCTGCCAACCAGCGCGACCGGCAAAATTCTCAAGCGTGAGTTGCGGCAGTGATAAATGTATCAGCGACTTCGGACTGCCCGGCTCTCTTTAGGATTCAAAGTGCCATAGCGGAAGCCGGACAGTCAGCGCCACGCCGAGTACTGGCTATTGCTCCGCTTAATCGAAAACTTGCCTACACGATTTTACAGGAAATGATAGCGTCCTCATCATACGAGTAGATCGCGCACAACCGGTGATAGCCATCGGCAATGATGACCTTGCCATTGGTCGAGTCTCGTATCAATAGAAGCGGAGCGAGCGCTTGCCCTGACTCTATTTTCTGTTGATCTTTTTCGACGTGTGCGTTGCTGACCCCAACCAGCGGGAGACCGGATGCCCTGAAAATGTCTTTTGCCTTGAACACCGATGTGGAAGCGCGCTTCAATTTCTCCACATACGCATCGATAACGGACTCATCATACAGCAGGCTCAAATATGACGTGGCCGCTGGGTAGTCGTGTTCTTCCGGTTCGCTCAACCACTTGATTTCAACTTTCTTCTTTGTCATATCCGGTTCTCCAGTACGTGTATTCTCCTGCTTTCACCCAATCACGTTTTCGCTGAAATTCTTTAAGTCCGACGGCTGCAAGGCGGATCAAAGCCACCTATTCAGGCGCTGCTGCCTCGATGGGCGATAGCCGGAAAAGATTGGGCTTATGGGTTTGCTTGATGTCGATGCCGATCCATGGGCGCATGTGGTTGTCGATCACCAGCCCTTCGGCTTTTTCGAGTCCCGCTGGAAGATTCCAGTAAGCGCCGTGATCCACCCCGACCTTGTTTTCATCAGGCTTCAGTGTCTTTTCCAGGCGCATCAACGCTGATCCCTCTTGCGATAGCAGGTAGACACGGCCATCGGGCCCGAGCGTGATCTCGCTGGCATCTTTGGCCAGATCGCTCAAGCGCGCGGAAAACTTCCATGTCTTCAGCGCTACCAGGCGTTGCGGGGACGCACGGCGATCAGGCTGGTTTTGTTGATCAGCCTTATCCGAAAGCCCGACGAAGGAGTCGTCTTCCTGAAGAAACGTTGCCGGGCCATAACCCATGGGAACATCCCCCTCGGGGCCGAACTCGACAAGCATGGGTGGTTCCTTTTCCTTGAGGACAAGGACGTGTCCCTTTTTCATGAGTATCATCCCTTCTCCGCGCGAGTTGGAGTGTGCTCTCCAGGCTGAGTCGAGGTCACTGATGCTGGAGGTATCCAGGCTGAAATTCCCCCGGTCTTGCTGCAAGCCAAGGTCAAGGCAGGAAATTTCGCTGCGGGTTTCGTTCAGCATGCAGATCGTATCTTTCCCGTCCGCCGCGATGGCTTCCCACCCGGACACATCTTTTTTTTCCTTGCCGATGACAGGCGCGGCATCATGCACATCAATGATCGCGTCCGCCATGCCGCTGAAGCGAAAGCGGGCAACTTCGTGGGTTTTATCGCCAACAACGTAGAGGTTGACGCCATCCTCATCCGTTTCTTTGTTTTCCTTTTTTGTCGACCGCACGATGGCGAGTCCAGAGACCTCTACAATAGGCACGTTATATTGCTGGGTGACGGTCAGCGCCTTCTTCGGATTTCCGGCAGCGTCAGCGGCGGTAGAGGTCGCATTGCCCAAGCCCAGCACGGTAAAAATATAAGCACAGGCGGCAAGTACCGGTAGCTGCGCAGGCGCTTTTGGCACGGCCGCTTTAATCGTCCCTGCCGATGGGCTGGCAGTCCGTTCGTTCACGCTGTTTCCGCCCCTTTCATCTAGTTTCGCCCTTCGGGTCCTGGTGGCCGCGGCTGATTTCTCAGCACGCGCAAGCGTTGCCTTGCATAGTCGATCATCTCTTTTGCGCGCTCGATATTCTGGTGCTCGGTACTGGGCAGTTCATCGTTGGTTTTGATGATATAGCGGTCGCGCGCGTCCAGGATCTTGTTCTTGAGCGAGCTATCCGAGCCATTTGAGCCGTAGAGCGTGGTCAGGTATTTGCCGAGGTGCTTTCTGAATTCCGCATCGAGCTCGGGCGTATCAAACAATTCATCGAACAGTATGCGTGGGGCGCTGACAACCTCGGCATAGGAATAGCTGCGCGCTGTGCCGCCGGCGCCATCATAGTCGAATGTGTCATCCATATCCGAGGCGATGAGCTTCCACTTGCCGCTGGGCGGATGAAAGTACAGCACATCGTTATTGAAATTCCCGTAGGCGCTATCCCAATGGCCCGCAGTGGTTGCGAATGCCGCGTAATTCATGATCGAACCGAGATCGAGAACTTTGCCGAGTTCCGATGGGCTGTCCGCCGCATCGAGGCGTGCCTTCAGGCCTTCGGTTCCGTTGATGTGAGCCATGGCCTTCAGCAGGTCTTCCGCATTGGCCTCTTCGATCTTTTTACCATCCATGTATTCGGGCTCAATGCAACGATAGGTAAAGCCTTCATTCCCTTTGTCGACCCTCAGGGCGCAGCCATGGGCCATCGAGAAAAAGGTCGGTTTCTCGTCGTCATAACGCATTTTGAAGAAACCCTTATCGAGTGGTTCGGCGATAAGGTAGGCGCGAACAATTCGATTGTTGCAAGCATTGTCCGCATCGTTGGCGCAAAACCGGAACTCGACGAGAGCGTAAGCCGTGCGGTAAGTGGGAGGACCTCGAAGCGTCGTTCTGGCGATGTCCTCCGTCCTGGCGCTCGCCCATGTTGCGACGAATTCGCGTGCGAGCATACCGTTACCGCTGTCATGCTCGCTGCTTGAGTCGTTGTAGCTGCGGCGCAGGCTCAGTTCCTGGAGGCCGTGCAAGGTTCGGCCCTTCATTGCTGCCCCGCTCTGCTCGTCGTAATTGACCTCGTGCCAGTCCTCGGTTCCTTGCCGGGTGTAGACGCCATTTGCCCTGTCGAAGGAAACACTGAATTGCAAGCGCGGAACGCAGCGCGAGCTGTTGCCCCGTACCTTGATCGCAACATCTTTCATGGTGACATCATTGAATGTAAAGTCGCGTACATGAGCCCACCCGGCGTGGGCGGCCTTACGGCATTCGTTGCGTTTCTCGTCTTCATGAAGCCGATCCCAGACCGCCTGGTTCATGCGAATCGAAATCCGGTGCAGCTCTCCATTGAATAATCCGCTTTCTGTAAGCGCCCACAAATCTTTACCGGATGCTTCCGGGCGCCCCGTTTCTACGTCAGGCTGTAATGTGGACTGGGCGCCGCGCTTTAGCGGTTTTTGTGCAAAGGAGGGATCGGTGTCGAGGGAAAGGTTGAGGAAAACTGTAATGCAGCAAGCTGGCAATATCCATTTCTTGTCCATGAAAGCCTGGTTCCCGAGTGTACTTCAGTCCAATAGGCAACCTGCCGAAAGCCGGTAAGATTGCACCTTGGGAGAATAACCTGATTTCTCCCAAGGCAGCGATGCCTATAGCCCGGCGGCAGTGATCCTGCGCCGGGCTATCTTTTACTTATTGCAAGATGAGCGTTCAGCCTGCGCGAAAACATAAACATCTTTATGTCGCGCAGATTGCTGGTTATGCTGCGCTAACGTGAATAACGCGAATAAAGTGAATGCTGCAGACAGTGCTGGCATCGCCAGTAATCACGGCTATTAAACCAGCCTGAAAAATACGTTATCGTCCCCTTGCCAAGCTGGAATCATAGGCAGGTTCGGGTTACCGCGCTGCAGCCCCGCACTTCCCGGTATGCCCGGTATGATTGGGGGTGCCAGCAACCTGTCGGACTTGAAGAATCGCAGTTTTGCAGCGGATTTCCTTTAAGTCGGGCAGGCTGCTAGGGCTCCAGTCTGGCATCCATCGTAATCTTTGCCTTCAGGAGCTTGGATACGGGGCACCCGACTTTGGCCTTGTTGGCAATCTCCTCAAACTGGGCTTTATCCGCGCCGGGAATTTTCGCCGATACGGTAAGATGGCTTGCGGTGATCTCGAACCCTTCCCCTGCCTTGTCGAGCGTGACGTCGGCGTGCGTTTCGATCTTCTCCGCCGTCAGGCCCGCTTCACCGAGCATTAGAGAAAGCGCCATTGAGAAACAACCAGCGTGCGCGGCGCCGATCAGTTCTTCGGGATTCGTGCCTTTGCCATTTTCGAATCTCGATTTGAAACCATAAGGCGCTTCCTTGAGTACGCCGGTTTCGGTGGAAATAGTGCCGCCTCCGTCCTTGATGCCGCCCTTCCAGACTGCCCATGCTTTCTTGGTTGTCATGATCGCTCCTCCTGTTGCAAGAAAAGTTGCTTGCGGGTAAATGACCGGTGCCGATGTGTGAAAAGACGACTACATTGCGTTCTGGAGCGCTGCTGGTCTGTTCGGTACCTCACCGATGAGCCAATAAAGCGAGGCTCTCTTGTTTCGCCATGAAACCAGCAGGTACGCGCGTTTCGCACCTGGCACGGCGGTTTGGTTTTCTACCGGGAATCCAGGGTGGATCGCCCATTCCACAATATCGCTACGCCTATGATCGCCGATAAAATCGAGCCTGCGAAAATTGCAATCTTGACGGCAGCATAATCGCCTTCCTGGGGAAAAGCCTGGCTGGCTATGAATAGAGACATGGTAAAGCCGATTCCGGCCAACGCGCCGGCGCCAGCCAATTGGCGCCAGGAGTAATTGTCCGGCTTGGCTGCGATACCCAGCCATACTGCGGCAGCGGTGGCGGCAATAAACCCGAGTGGCTTGCCGACCACCAGTGCCGCGGTCGTACCCAATATCAATGGCAAGTGGCCGCTGAATACATCGGTATCGACTACTACCCCTGCATTAGCCAAGGCGAACACCGGTAGCACCAGAAAGCTCGACCTTGGCGCGACATGGCGGAGCATGCGGTCGGCGGGTGATTCAAGCCGGTCATGTATCGCGTCCAACGCTTCCAGGGAGGGCTCGGAAGGCCCGTACCGCAGAACTTCCTTGCCGCGCTGCGTTTCGGCGGTCAGGATGGCATCGGCTTGCAGCATCAGGGCTTGAAGATTGGGCGGCGGCCGGGTCGGAATAAAGACAGCGAGAATAACGCCGGCCAGGGTTCCATGTATTCCGCTGGAGTATACGCATACCCATAAACCGATACCGAGGAAGACATAGGGAGACGCACGGTATATGCCGCCTTGATTGAGTAGCGCCAGCAATCCTACGATTGCGGCCGCGCTGGCAAGATAGCTGAAGTGGAGGCTGCCGGAATAGAAAATCGCCACGACGATGATTGCACCAATATCATCGACAATAGCGGCCGCAGTAAGAAAAACGCGAAGCTCTATGGGGACACGTTTGCCCATCATGGCAATCAACGCGACGGCAAAGGCGGTGTCTGTTGCCATCGGTACGCCCCAGCCCAGCGACCACGCGCCTGCTGGACCCTCGGGCACCAGTACCAGATACAGCATGGCGGGCACAGCCATACCGCCAATGGCGGCGGCAACCGGTAGCATGGCGGCTTGCCGGCTCGCAAGGTGGCCCACCGTGAATTCCCGCTTGATCTCCAAACCGACGACCAGGAAGAAGATGACAAGCAGCCCGTCGTTTATCCAATGCCGCAGGGAGAGTTCGAACCCGTTGCCGGCAAAAGTAAATCCCAGGGGCAGATTCCATAAATCATTAAAATCCGGGCCGATCGTGGAATTGCTCAGCATGACTGCAAGCCCTGTCGCCAGCAGCAGCATGATGCCGGTCGAAGGCGCCCATTTTGCGAAATCCAGCGCAGCCGAGTGGACGACATGGCCCAGTGAGCCCAGCATCGCATCGGAAAGAGAGCCCGTATCCCACGGGCCGTCGTAGCGCCGTTCATTGATGAAAAAGGTCGGTGTAACGGTGACGCCGCTCTCGGCCGCACTTTCGATGTCGGCATCCACCCGAGCGGCGGCTCGGGCGGCCGTGTTGTCTTCTTGGGACGCGGTATCCGCACCAAGGCTCAAATCCGCGGCGAGGGTGCTGAGGTCTTCCTTGGTCAGCTTGTTTGAACGCGCCATCAGCGCGACATGCACGTTCCAAAAGTGCGCTGGATCAGCGGCGTATGACTCCGCCAACTCGGCTGCGTGGCGGGCGATATCGCTACCCGGCATGGGGCGGTGACGAAATACGTAGCGCAAACGTCTGCCGAACCGGTTGCGCATCTTGATGACGCGCTCGTGGGCAGCGCTGGAGGGCTGATCGCCATAGCTGCCGTATTCGACCAGCGTGATCTCGGCATCCGGCGGACCCAGCACATGGTCGTACGCCTCGTCCACAGGCCGGTCGAGCCGGTTCGACGGAGCTTCGGGTGTCACTTCAGAGGTCGCGCGAAGGGTGTGTTGCTATATGTACAGAAAAGGCTGGACTTGAGCCGGTTTTGCACGGCCCCATTGCGCAACGATTGCGACGCGATCAGTAGATCGACAGATCGTTTGGCATTCCCATGAACGAGGGAGATGCATACTCCTGGTCGCTCATTCGCTCGATCGCTCTGGATAACGCGTCCCGGAACTCACGCGCCTGCTCCGCCTGCATGACGTAAGGCCTGCCGGGGTCGGCTTCGGCCAGCTTTTGCTGCTCATGCGATAAAAATGGAAAGCGAACAGAGAGCAGGCCGTCGACTGGCTCGGTTTTTACTTCCCATCCGGTTATCGGGAATTGAAAAAGATCGTCGCCCATGGGAGCACTCCTCATTAAATTGGAAAACCGAAGTTTAGCAAACGAAGCTTTATTACTTCGTTCACTAACGCACATACGGCGGCGGCAGGCGATGGTAGAAGAATAGGTGCAGCATGCCGGAAGTTCTGGTTCCGGCAACAGCCGTGATTGCCGCCAGGAGGTGTGCTCCCAGGAATGCCGGCTTGAGTGGAGATTGTCGGTAGAGCATATAGGGGATATCGTCCGATGAAAGCTTTTCAACTTGAAGAAACTTGCGGCACAGGCGGCCTGATGTTGCGCTGTAATCTTGAGAAACCCGAACCGGGCCCCGACGAGGTGCTGATTCAAGTACGCGCCACTTCACTGAATTTTCGCGATTATATCGTGGCTCATGGCCAGTACCCGGCCGGGGTGAAGCCTTGCGTCATTCCGCTTTCGGATGGTGCTGGTGATGTGGTTGAGGTCGGGATAAACGTCACAACCGTCAAGGTGGGTGATCGCGTTGCAGGCTGCTTTTTTCCCGACTGGGTATCGGGCCCATTGACGCAGGAAATCTTTCAACGCTCGCTTGGCGGACCACTCGATGGCATGCTGGCCGAATATGTCGTGCTTCCCCAACGCGCGGTCATACCGTTTCCAGAGCATCTGACTTACGAGGAAGCGGCAACCCTGCCGAACGCCGGCGTGACCGCTTGGCATGCGCTGGTCAAGGCCGGACGCATCCGGGCGGGCCAGACCGTGCTCCTGCTGGGCACGGGTGGGGTAAGCCTGTTCGCTTTGCAGTTCGCCAAGTTGCATAGTGCAATCGTTATACAGACTTCAAGCGGCGACGAGAAACTGGAGCAGGCCAAGACAATGGGAGCCGATCATCTTATCAATTATGAAAATACGCCGGATTGGGATGAGGAAGTCATGAAGCTGACCGATGGACGAGGCGCGGATATCGTGGTGGAAGTGGGAGGCGCACGAACGCTTGAACGCTCTCTGCGGGCGGTGCGTTTTGGCGGAATGGTAACGTTGATCGGTCTGATGGCGGGTTTCGGGAAAATTGACCCTTTACCGTTGATGCTGCGCTCGATACGTATGTACGGTATCAATGTCGGCTCTGCCGAAATGTTCCGCGCAATGAATCTTGCCATTGCCACTTCCGGATTGCGCCCAGTGATTTCCCGAACATTTCCCTTCGATCACGCAAACTATGCCTATGCCTATCAGTTCAACCAGGCCGAGGACCGTTTCGGGAAAACGGTCATTACTATGTGACCGGGATATACCGTCGTCGCCGGTGAGGTATTGCTGCTTGTGGCGAGCAGCGGGTGCAAGTGATCTGACCATCACTATGTCTACACATAATAGGTCCACCATCTTCCTCTATGCCTTGACTTGACAGCGGCAAACCATCGGCAAACCGGATAGAGCAATGCGGTTACCGCAACCCAGATCAGATAGACGATGGGGAGGCTGAAGCCCCACCAGGGGGGGAAGAAAACCGGAATCGTCATGAATGAATCGATATCGCCCTTTATCGCATAGCCCAATACGATAACCAGCCCATGAATGACATATAGATGGAGAACGTAGAAAAACAGGGGCACGCGTCCGAAGGTGATGAAAAAATCTTCCACGAGCCCATGCCGCCGCTCGAATACTGAAAGCAGGATGAACATGGCCCCCAGGGTCACCAGCAGGAACAGCAGGGATGGGGGATATTTTGTCGTATTCAGAAAGGAAAAAAGCGTGAACAAGGCCGTTTCCTGAGTAGACCAGGACGAAGGGTCGCCATAGGCATTGCAGGCCCGTAAAATAACGAAGGCCGCGATGAGGACCGCGCCAGCTGCAAGCGCCAGCTGTTTCCTTGTCTTCGACGTCGTCAGCATCAAAGGGCCGAAGGCGTAGCCCGCAGCCATGACGCCGATCCAGGGGATGAGGGGATACACCACCGGGAAGCGCGGAATATGGAGCACACTTAACAACCATCCCTGCCACCCCAGCGATCCATCCGCCATCTCGAAGTCCTCGAGCCGTATACCATCCAGCAGGTTGTGCGCCGCAATCATGCCGATACCCAACACGGCTATCGACCACAATGGCATATAGACAAGCCCGGCCAGCACGACCATCGACCACCCCAAGGCCCAAATGACCTGCAGATCCATCTGGCTATAGTCCAGATTGAAAAACCAGGCAAAGCGGACAATCGTAAGCTCGAGAGTGACGAGCCAGAGCCCTCGGGTGAACAACCGGGCGGCAAGCTGATGGCGATCCGTACTGTGAGCCGCCGATAAAAAGGCGCTGGTGCCGGCCAGGAAGACAAAGGTAGGCGCGCAAAGATGCGTCGCCCAGCGGGTCAGAAACAGGGCCGAATCCGTGCGCGAAAGATCGGTAGGACTGAAATCGGCATCCAGGAAATACCAGCGCACATGATCCAGCGCCATGAGGACGATCACCAGCCCACGCATTAAATTCACAGACGCGATGTGGGGGATCCTTGCCGGAATTGCCGAAGATGGATGATTCACACCTGATAGCCCGGGGTTGCTGGCATTATTGCTGGCATCGGCCGCATTTTAAAATATGCCTCTGTGCGGTTTTAAGTAGGATGGGTGGAGCGTAGCGCAACCCATCAAAAGCACTGAGAAGGGTGCAGAGGCATATTTTAGAATAGCCCCTCGACGTCGGGCTTCAAAGGCGTATAATTTTCCGGCAGGGCAGAATAAGCTGCGGGGGTGGCGCGCAGCCTGATTCAGCCCTATTAGCCAGCCTCACTTTTCATGCCGCTTGCCCATTCCGCGCTGGTTCGGTTTATATCAGGGTTGGTATTTGGTACTTTAGTGGCAGCGTATCCGAATATTGCAAGACACAGACAGGAGTTAACAACTTCTCGCTCCATTGTACGGTAGACATTCGCCGGGCCTGGTCCGGCAGCACCTACCCGCGTCAGAATTTTTTTATGATGGCCGAGGCGTTATTTTTCAAGGCGAAGCTGGAAGGAGCTCCGCTAGCGCAACTCGGCCCGGAAGAAGATTGATGAGGTACAGGCGAGCGTGGGATCGCCTGTAAAAACGCCTGTGCAATAAAACGTGCCCGGCTAATCCATGGAAGAGTGACACACAGATGATTTTTAGCTCCCCGACGTTCATTCTGCTGTTTCTACCGATCGCGTTCCTCGGTTACTTCGCGCTGAATCGAATGCGTCTTGTTCTTGCAGGCAAGGCGTGGCTGGTGGCGGTAAGCCTTTTTTTCTATGCGTATTGGAACATAGCCTACCTGCCGATTCTCGTCGGGTCCATATTATTCAACTTCGCTGTCGGCACCCATCTTTCTTCGAACTCTGCGGCAGGATATTCGAGGTTCCCGCCCCGTCTTGCTCTGGCTGGCGGAATTGCCGCAAACCTTGGGTTGCTTGGATATTTCAAGTACGCCAACTTTCTGACAGACAATATCAATGCCGCTTTCAATGTTGGCCTTGCCTTGCCCGACATTTTGCTGCCGCTGGGCATCAGTTTCTTTACATTCACGCAAATCGCCTATCTCGTCGACAGCTATCGCGGCGAAGCCAGGGAATATGATTTCCTGAATTACGCACTGTTTGTCACCTTCTTTCCTCATTTGATAGCAGGTCCCATCCTGCATCACCATGAGATGATGACACAGTTCAAATCGCGCTGGAACCTGGCGGTGCGCTACCGCAATATTGCCCTCGGACTGTTCATTTTCAGCATCGGCTTGTTCAAAAAGGTGGTCATCGCGGATACCTTTGCAATCTGGGCAAATGCCGGGTTCGATGGCGAAACATCGCTTGATTTTTTCAGTGCCTGGGGAGCCAGCCTTTCCTATACCTTTCAGCTTTATTTCGATTTCAGCGGCTACTGTGACATGGCGTTCGGGGCGGCATTGCTGTTCAACATCTGGTTGCCCATCAATTTCAATTCTCCTTACCAGGCACTGGATATCCAGGATTTCTGGCGAAGGTGGCACATCACGCTCAGCCGCTACCTGCGTGATTACCTCTATATTCCGCTCGGCGGCAATCGTTGCTCCACGCCCCGGGTTTACCTGAACCTGATGGGGACCTTCATATTGGGCGGGCTCTGGCACGGCGCAAGCTGGATGTTCGTGTTGTGGGGCGCGTTTCACGGTGTTGCACTTGTTCTGCATCGCGCATGGAGCGGGTCGGGCCTGCGGATGCCCAAGGCATTGGCATGGCTGTTGACATTCAACTTCATCAATTTTACCTGGATTTTCTTTCGCGCCAATACCCTGGAAGATGCGCTAAGAGTTATACGTGGAATGGCGGACGTGGGATCGCTCCTTCATTTTTCTGCAATGGACGTGCAAACCAGTGGGCTGGTTTGGGGCGGCTGGTTTTCCGACCATCTCCTGAGGTGGCTGCCTGCCGGTCTGGCCGCGAACGTATTCTGCTTCACAGCGATCCTGCTTACACTGGGAATCATCAGCCGGAAGAACTCCTTCGAGTTGATGGCGGACGGCTATGGAACCGCAAAACTATCGGGCGCGCTGCTGTTGTTTTGCGTTGCCATGTATTGCACGATGGTAACGACGAGCTCGATATTTCTTTACTTCAATTTCTAAGCGCTTTCTAAGCGGCCCCCGCATGAAAAAAAGAGTTTTAATGTTCATTTGTGTTGCCCTGCTTGCATTGGCGGTGGTGCCCGTGATCAACCTGAGCATGCTGAACGGGCAGAAGAATGAGGGGCAGGAATGGTGGAGCGAATCCGTACTCTACAATTTCGATTTTGCATTGGCTTTGCTGAGCCGTTTTTCTTATCCCCATGGGATTTCCACTAACCCGAGCCAGGTGTTCATCGGAAAAGAAGACTGGCTTTATCTCGGGGAGCAGTACAACAAAACCGTCGCCCAGGGACGTCACGGGACAACGGCCAAGGACGCGCAAATAGCCGGGTTGATAGGGAGTGCGACCGAATCCTGGAGCCAGTGGCTGAATCAAAAAGGCGTCAGCATGTTTCGGGTCATGCTGGGCCCCGACAAGGGGACGATCTATCCCGAGTTCCTGCCGGACTGGGCGCAGCCTGCTGCCCACTCTGCAACGGATATGTTGCTGGCCAATGTCAGCGAGGGGCTCTATGTCGACACCAGAATGGCCTTGCGAGCCGCAAAGTCTCAGTTTCCCGAATCGCTCTACTACAAAACAGACACGCATTGGAACAGCCTTGGCGCCTGGGTGGCTTTTAGCGCTTTCGAAACCGAAATTGCTCGCTCCGAGGAAGGGTTGCGGCGGCTTACCGAGCAACCGATACGTCGTTTCATGGTGACTGAGCGCCAGGGAGGGGATTTGGCGAAATTCCTGAGATTGAAGGAAACGTTGCGAGATACAGAGGTGGTCATCAGGATTATCAGTGATCGCGCTATCGAAACCGAGCATTACGATTTCGATACGGGCAGCCTCAAGCGATCCGGGGGCAACCCTCAAATTCATACCGCGCGGCGTCCATTACTCGTTAAATCGAAACACGCCTTGAATGAGAAGAGAGTATTGTGGTTACGCGATTCTTTCGGGACGGCGATGTCACCCTTTATGGCTGCCACTTTCACCGAAACACTGCAACTGCATTATGATGAGGCGCACCCTGAGTTGTTTGCTCGTTTGGTGGAAACCTTCAAGCCGGATTATGTATTCATCACAGTGGTTGAACGCGCAGCCCGCAGGAAGCGGTTCGGAACGCCCCCGCCCCCCATCGTTGCTTCAAGAGAGCCGGAAGTGATCGCCTCCCCAAGCGAAGGTTTTCTGTCTCAAATCAGCTATAGGGAATAAGAGGGCTGCGGAAGCGCCGCCATTTCATGCGCTTAGCCATTAATTTTTTTTGTGCTATGTGCTAAAAACACCATCGTTGCGCTACAGGCTCTTTATGTTAGCGCGCAATCTACAGAATATCTGTAGCCGCTGTGGCTGCTTATTTATTAACCTCATTCCACTTCGCCGCCGCAAGGCAAACCGCTTCGCGCAGGGTCGGGCCCTTTGTCTTGATCTCGTCGCAATACAAGGTGAAGCCGCCTCCATATTGCGGGGTGGGGCGGTTATAAATTGCCTGGTCGCAGTATTCGCCTAACCAGTCCAGTATTTCGCTATCTGAGAGATCAAGGGGAGCCGGGCGGTGTTCGGTCCATGTCTCCATCCAGTTCGTCCAACGCCCGGCCCCGTTTTCCATCATCGCGCTTTTCCTCGTGCTTACGTTGTTTGCCCTTTCAAATCGGGCTCAATTCCGCGCCAGGCACAGCCTGGACATTTCTTTGTGCGTTTCCTTCACGCGACCGCTTGTCTTTCCACGCCGCCGGGGGCTTACTGGATCGAGGCTATGCCGGATCGGGCTACACGTCTGTTTCGCGGATGCTGCAAACACCTGGACCAAACAAACTGAGGTGTTGCAGCACGGAGAGCATATTACAAGTTAATCTTGTAATTGTCAAGGAGAACTTGTAGCGCTTTGCCCGCGCTACAAGTTTCGAACTGAGGGATTGCGGATTTGACTAAACGGAGCTTATCGGCTTGGTATTCTTACGAAAGGCGACACCTCGGAGTCGCGCTGATGCGTACGTCCTGGGCCATACTCCACTACCTGGCCGTCTTGTAAAATGACTGAATAATCCGAGACATCGCGATAATAACCCCCAAAAAAAGTCCAGGGGGTGGTGTTCCGGTCAACGTAGAGCAATACTTCATACTCGCCGCTGCGCTGGTAGCCATCGGGGCTACCGACAGCGCTCAGGACCTCGGATTTTGTCATGCCTTCATGCAGGCGGTTCATTTTTGGCCCCGAGACGCATGAAGAAAGGACTAATATGCTGAGCAGGGCGACAATAGCGGGTTTCATAGTACACTCCGAAAGATACAAATAATTATTTTAAAAAGTGTTACGCGGTAAGTGGAAGAGCATCCACGTAAAAGAGCCCTCCGCGTGGAAGAGCCCGGACGTGCTAGCTCTCCAATTCCTTGATGAGCAAGGCGACTTCGGCCACATCCGCAAGAATTTCCTTTACCGCTCGCTCGAGCGTATAGCTACGCTTTTCCACTTCACGCAATTGTGGAGGGAATTGCATAATATATTTCTCTCGTTTGGCGCGAGCCTTTTCCGAAACATGAAAAGCGAACAGCATCTCTATGGTGTCGTAGGGGAAAATACCGTTGGAGGATTTCATATTGTTATGGTCTTGGTTAGGTTGGTTGCACTATCGTTGTTTATTATTCTCTGGCTTCTCTTCGGCAGCTTACCAGCAGCTCGTCGGATTTAAGGGAAATCGGCTGCAAAAACGTCTGGCCGATTCATATTTCGCCGCTTTCTCGCCCAATAGAATAACTATTGGCCTTCAAAATCCTTAAAAATCTGTCCCTCACCCAGTCTCTTTTTAGCTGAGATTCTTCAAGTCCGACAGGCTGCTAGCCTCGGCGCCTGTCAAATTTCCGCCTGTCCAGTTGATGCCGATCGTGCAGCCTTCTATCTGACTGCCGTCTTTCCCCGACCCTTTGTTCCTGCCGGGGACATCCGACGCGGAGGAAAAGCGGGTGACGGATGAGCAGCTAGATCGGGAACAGGCAATGGCTTCAGGTCGGGCATAGCCTCCGCCCTTTCCACAGACCCTTCGCCGACAAGGGCCTTGCTTATTGTTACCAGGCGGGCAGCGTCTTCTTTCGACATGCGCCGCATTGCTTCAATAACTTGATCGATAAGCGGATCATGATCCGAGTTGCGTTTTTCAGGATCCGCTTTGGCGGGTGGGCCGGCTCTTGTGCCCCTGCGTTCACCATGCGGTTTTCCTCCAGGCGCCGCCGGCGTCTCCGAGGGCGCTCCGAAATGCGTCACCGTTGGCGACAGCTTGAGTATCTGCGCAATCTTGTTCAATCTTTTTCCGCGCGGCTGGGTTGCGCCCGCCTCCCATTGCTGAACAGCCTGCGGCGATACGCCAACCAGATCAGCCAGCTGGGACTGGTTCAAGTTAAGCTTTTCACGCCCCTCCCGAATTATTTTCGCAATATCCATGCATTCATAATACAAGCAACTCTTGCAATCTGCTTACAAGAATAACTTGACTGAACAAGTTAAACTTGTAATAATGCCTTCTATTGGAGATCGCCAATTAAAAAAGGTTTCATTATGCGATCCGACCAGCCGAATTACCGGATTCATATTCAGTTACAGCGAATAAATGGAGTTATTTCGTGAATTATTACGAACGATATTGCGGCGACTATCAGCGGGACACAGCACACTTGTCTTTGGCGGAGCACGGGGCTTACACGATGCTGCTCGATACTTACTTTAGCGTAGAAAAGCCCTTGCCCAAGGAGTTATCCAGCCTCTACAGGGTTTGCAGGGCAATGACCCGGCTTGAGCAGCACGCCGTGAAGGTGGTTGCCGATCAGTTTTTTCCTGTTTCAGAGATGGATGGATTGCGCCATAACCATCGTGCCGACCGCGAGATCGCCAAGGCCCGGCCTAAAATAGAGGCGGCACGTATCAACGGCAAAAAAGGCGGCCGTCCGCCAAAAGAATCCTTCCAGCAAACCCGGCAGGAAACCCGAAGCATACCCGATGGGTTATCCACGGGTTGCGGCAATATAACCGCCGCAATACCCGTTGGGGAGCCCGATGGCAAAGCTCACCAACACCAACACCAGCACCAACCCCATCTAGATAGAGACTGTAGTTCTACACGAACTATTTACTCGCCAGAAGAGCAGGTGCGTGTATCCGACATCGCATCTGGTGTGACTTCCCCGGTTATTTCCGACGTCTATTCCAGCCCCATCCAACCCATTGAAGCTGAAAGCCGAAGTTCAGCGCCACCGGGCGCGGCGGGGGTTTGTTGCAAGGCTTTGGCCCGGCATGGGGTGCAAGGCAGCAATCCTCATCATCCGACGTTGCTTGCGTTATTGCAGGCGGGCGCGGTGGAGGATGAGTTTGTGCAGGCGGCGAAAAACGCCATTGCAAAGGGAAAGGAGAATTTTGCTTACGTCATAGGTACGGTAAAGCGCCAGCGCGAAGAGGCCGCAAAACTGGTCTTGCATCAGGGGAGGATGCCAAACAGGCAGGAATTGCTCGAATCATCGAACAGGGCTGCGACGAAAGGATGGCTGCCGCCGGAGTTGAGGCTGGCAGAAGCTGGAGAGCCGCAATCAGGGGATACCCAGCATGCAAACTGATGATTTTCAGAAATTTCACGAGGGAATTGCCGGGGTAATGGGGTTTTATGGCAAAAGCGTATCCACTTTTGCGCTGGATGTATGGTGGACGGCGCTCAAGAGGTATGACCTGGCCGCGATTGTGGATGCTTTTAACCGGCATCTGGCGAATCCGGACGCGGGACAGTTCGCGCCCAAACCCGCTGACATCATCCGCATGTTGCAAGGCTCGACGCAGGATGCCGCGCTGAGAGCCTGGGCCAAGGTCGATCAGGCCGTGCGGCAGGCAGGAACTTATTGCGACGTGGTGTTCGATGACGCGCTGATCCACCGGGTGATCCATGACATGGGCGGCTGGATTGCGCTTGGAACCAAAGCCGAAGATGAATGGCCGTTTGTGGCAAAGGAATTCGAGAACCGTTACCGGGGCTTCTGTTCACGCAGCGAGCGTCCGCACTACCCGGCGACACTAATCGGCATCGCGGCAGCCCATAACAACCTGAAGGGTTTCCGCAATGACCGGCCGCTGTTGATCGGGAACGAGCAGTTGGCTAAGCAGGTGCTGCACGGAGGAGCGGATCAGCCGGCGCTGGGTTTGAAACGCATGAGCGATGGTCTGGACGAGGCTATTGGAGAAGGATTGCATAGCCGAAATGGGCAGGCGAAATATGAAAGAAAGGCCGGTTGATCGGTACGGTGTCGAGAAAGGGGCAACGGAAGTTTGTGAAGTCATAATTAAACATGGAGAAGGTAAAAACAAATGGATACAAGGAGAAATACCCGAAATATCGCAACTTCGAGGTGCATGAGGAACATCCGGTACATCGGAGCGGCGGAAAATGAATAGCGCCAGCGTAACGACCAGCGCGACCAGCGCGACCAGGGCAACCAGGGCGACCAGGGCAGGCAACGCCTCCGTGAATCTCGAGCGCTGGGAATATGGAAATCCCGAAGAGGTTGCCGCTCGCAGGCAGGCGCAGTCGTGTCATGGCTGTCGATATGAAGAAACTATCTTTCTTGCGTCGCAACATACGAAATATTGCGGGAAAGGGCGGAAGCATGGGAAACATTGTGCGTTATATCAACCAGAAGGAATATGACAATGAAATTTAATGATCCGCAGCACGCCCTCGGATGGGCTTATGAAACCTGCAGCAGGCCGATCGTGAAAATCTCGTCCGTGAATGCCATGCGTGGAACCGATGGGGGCGGGGAGGGCGCCAATGGCGAGCTGACCGCGTACGACCGGCACGCTCAAGCTGCATTGATACTCGGGCTGTGCGAACGCATATTGCCCGCGTTGCACATGGCTTACATAAGCGTGCAATTCGGCAGGGAAGCGAGCGGTTTTGATTTGCTGGTGCGCCACCTGACCGCAAATTTTGGCACGGGGATGCACAGCCGAAGAGGCACGGAACAAATAATCCGCACCTACTGCGGGGAAAAATCAGGTTTGCGCGAACTCAGAAAATCGATGGCGTGCGGGATGCTCAAGGCAGCATCGTTGCGCAACCGGGGCTATGACGCGCTGGATATGATCCATAACCAGGCCATGGATATCTTGCGAAAAGAAATGGAGAGTCGTGATTTGTTGCGGAGCCCGATGGTTGGCGAGATGGCGTAGCTGGCGGCGCGGTTATGTAAGCCCAACCGCATCTTCACCTATAGGTTCGCTAGCGCACAGAGCAACAATTTGTGTCATGTAATGCTCAAAATGAAATAGACAAGACCTCCGGTCGTCGCTGCCCCCGGCCTTATCGGATGTTGTCCTGATGACAAAGGATGGGGTAGGGCAAAACCGGGCTCATCGTTGATCCCGATAAGCCCGGTTTTCAGCCTCCATCCACCTGCCAGCTACACGATCAAGGATGTGTTTGTGTTCCTGGTGCAGGAAAAGTAGAGCAGGCCCTATGCTTACGCATCCTCCGAGAGCACGAGTCTGAATTGTTAATGCGCATATTAAAGAGCGAAAATCATGAATACAAAAAAGACAGTGACGGCTGTTTCCATGGCAGTGGGGGCGCTATTGCTAATGACGCTGATGGGTTGTGAAACCCATCAGCCGCAGGAAGAAGTCCGCCCGGTTGACTGGTATGAAGCAAATGACCCCGAGCGTGCTGCGAAGCTGAATGAATGCAAGAACAGTCCGCGCAGCATTGACGCAACCCCCAATTGCGTGAACGCGAGCCGCGCGGAAAATAACGTGAAAGCCAACGCCAAGTGGGGGACGTCAAGCGAAGGGGTCAGAACGGTGCCCACCCTCCCCAGTCCCAACTGACTCTGCCTTGTGCTATTTGACAAGTATACGATTGCCCTCCCTCATGACCGGGAATTTATGCAGGTGTTTATTGTCCTGGGAATCAGTCGTGATGATGCTGTGGGTGAATGAGGCGTAAAAGAGAAGGGGGAGGGGCGGGACCCCGTTTTATGCTCTTGACGTATAGCCCGTGGTAAGCGCCTGGTGGAGCCCCGGCACGAAGGCCGGGCCGGCCAGCGGTTCCGTCGGCTACATTGACAGGTCAGAGTCCGCTTTTGCTGACAGCGTGATCCTTCCGCCTTTGTCCGCTGACCATGTCTTCGAGAACAAGGAATTCCCCTCGGCGTACACAAGTACACCGAGGTATTTTTCCTTAACGCAGCCCGACGAAACTCAATACAGCGAGAAGAATAACAATGAAGCCTACCCACCAGATGATATTGTTCATTTCGTTTCCTTGAATATCGGGTTATTGATGGAATAACGCGAAGCTGGATAGCCGCGTCCACTTGTCATCAATTCTCCCCTGACTCATTGTGGTTTTCTGCGCGCCAGCGCACATAAGCAACTTATTCAGGAATTTCTTTTCCCATTCGTATCGTGTTTCCCTGCAAGCCTTAGGGCGTTCTCACCCGTGCGCTTAAGGCTTCGTCACAGAGCCTTGTACGGAGGGGAGGCAGTGGCTTAGTCAACAATAAATCCCACCGACGACTCTTTACTGGGCAAACGAAGAAAGCTGGAGGAGGGGGGACAACCTCGATTGAGGCTCGACAGGGGAACTAAAGCCGGGAAATATTCATGAGCCTGACGATGTTAGGGAGGGGTGGATGAGATATCGGATAGGTAGCTATATGGTGTTACTCGTTTTGGCGAGTCATTTTGTTGCGGAGGCCTTCTCCCCATCGCGGGAATATATCCGTATGGATGCCAAACTGGTCGAGAGCCCGCCCGACGGATTGATCGATCACCTCTTCCAGTGTGTTGGGCCTTGAGTAGAACGCGGGCACGGGGGGAAAGATGATTCCACCGGCCTCTGTAATGGTTGCCATGTTGCGCAGATGAATCAGGTTCAGCGGTGCCTCGCGGACCATCAGCACTAATCGACGCCGTTCCTTGAGTACGACGTCGGCAGCGCGCGTCAGGAGCGAGGAGGTAACGCCTGTGGCTATTTCACCGACCGACCGCATCGATGCCGGGGCAATGAGCATTCCCATCGTCTGAAACGAGCCTGATGAGATCGGGGCTGCCACGTCCTTGATGTTGTACGCATAATCGGCCATGGCGGCCAGTTCCTCCCTGCTGAGATCGGTTTCGTACGCCCGCGTCAGGTCGGCGGCACGGCTGACGATCAGATGTGTTTCGATGCCGATGGTACGAAGCACTTTGAGGGCTCGCACCGCATAAATGATCCCGGTAGCGCCGCTTATGCCTACGATAAGTCTCTGTTTGGGTGATGCGACCATTAGATTCGGTACTCCGGATTCAATTGAGAGGCGTCATCCGCCAGATTCTAGTCGCTTTAATAAAGCCTTGCTCCGCTTATCCCGAAATAAATGATTGCCTTGTGGCAGATCCAGCTTTACAAACATTTTATCAGCTCCAGTCGCTCTAACCCAGAGCGAACGTTGCAATGGCCTGGTTTGAAAAACAGGATTGGCTTTTTTAATCTTTGCGGCTTCCCGTAGCCGTTACGCAATCGCATCCTGCGTTCGCCATATACTTCGTACTTCGCCGTATCACAATATCCGATATCTACGTTGACGATGGATTGAGCCTGTGCTAGGTTTAAGTTCCAAGTTGTGACCTGATCAGTGCGGACGAAACCACCATGAGCGAAGCCAACCCGCTTTACCTGCCGCCAACTGAAATATCGCGGGTTGACATTCCCCATGAAATTTCCATCTATTTGAATGGGGAAGACCTGGCCACCAAAAATGTTGCTCTCCAGCTCTTTACTGTGGATTCGGACGGCTGGCCTCACGTCGCCCTGCTCAGCGCCGGTGAGATACTAGTGCTGCCGGACGGACATATCCGACTCATTATCTTCCCGAGTGCGGGTACTGCCACCAATATGGCTCATGACGGCCGCTCGACGCTGACCATGCCGCTCGACCGCGGCATGTGTGAAATAAGGATGAAAATGCGAAAGCTGGGTGAGAGTAAAGCTGCTGGCGTTGCGCTCGCTATTTTCGAAGGACAGGTACAGCGCATACACAAGCATTTGTCGCGTTATGCAGACGTGGAGTCCGGCTTGACTTTTTCCCTGCACGAGCCGGAAGCCGTTCTTGCCCGCTGGTACCGCCAGATCGCGGTCTTGCGGAATTTGCCGGCACCATGATGCGCCTCATCACAGCAGTTTGTTAACATTCCGGAGGAAAGTCGAATGAATATTTCCAGGCGTCATCCCTTGTTATTAGGCGGCAGCATTGCAATAGCGATATTCTCCGGTTCCGTTGCAGCGCAAAACTTGGGTCAGTTGAAAGGCATCATGGGCGGGAGCGATATCGGCGGCGCAGCCTCTTCCCTGGGGTCGTTGTCATCCATAATGGCAGGAAGTACTGGCAATGCCGCAGGGGTTATCGAATACTGCGTCAAGAATAATTACCTGAGCGATGAAAATGCCGCTCCCGTCAAGGATCAGTTGATGGGAAAACTTTCCGGTAGCGAGGATCAGCCAGCCCAGAACAACCCCGACTATATCAACGGCGTGAATGGCCTCCTTACTGGCAGTGGCGGCCAGAGCGTTGATTTGAGTATGGCTGGCCTGAAGGCCAAGGCGATCAAGAAAGTATGCAACAAGATACTCGACCAGGCCAAATCCATGCTTTGATCGCCGGGTCTTGACTGCCAGGCGAAATATAACCTTATCGATAACCCCAGGGAGTGCAGTTTATAAAAAAGTCGGCCAAGCCCCTGACTTCTTCCGTGCATGGGTTAAACGCATTACCTGGATGCTGTATAAACAGCTTTCGGGCGACGAGCAAGATATTATGAACATGCGTTCATTGCGCCGGGACCCAGATCGGCTCCCGGCTAAAATTCAAAAGGCTATGTTTTGGCTGCCCCTGTTGAGCCCGCCAGTGCTTCCTGAAGCTTTCTCTCCTGATCAGGAGACAGGGATGTACGTAGTACCTTCCCGGTAACGCCGGAGAGTTCAGCCAGGACTTTTTCCGGTTGTGCCTTGCGCACAAGAATGAAAAGCGCCGACGAGTTATTCGGAATGGTGCTGCCCAATGACTTGATGAAGTCATCATTGATGCCATAATCGATTAGGGAGCCTGACAGTGCCCCCGCTCCGACGCCAATAGCACCGCCGAGCACGAATCCGGCAAACGGGTTAAGGAATAGCAATCCGACCAGCGTGCCCCACAGGCCGCCGGAAAGAAAACCAGACGTCGCGCCGGCAGTAGCGAGATTAATGCTTTGTTTGAGATGGACCTTGCCCTCGTCATCGCGAACGACGACCACCGCGTCCTCGAGATCCAGGAGGTATTCTTTTTTTAACCTGCTGAGCCTCAACAGTACACGATCGGCTTCCTCGGCATTTTCAAAGCCCACTACAACTAATTCAGACATATTTATTCCCCCTGATTGTTTTGTTCGTCATAACGTACCAAATTCATTCCCCATCACCTGAAGTGACTTGGCTGACTATGAGCCCGACTGCGGGAATAGCGTCGCCAGCGGAATAGTGAACAGCATCGATAAGGCAATGATTATAAATTTTCACGTGCGGCTGTCTGTTCGATGACGCGCATAGCTGCCGGCATAGTCCATCAAGCGGGGCGAGAAATTGCCGATAGGTCAAACAGCGAAGCGGTCTTGTAGATAATCAAACTGTTAACCACGACTACGCCTTGCCACGCGCAGTATCAGTTTGCTGAGTTCACGCAGCCACAGCACTGAGCTTGCCACGGCCGTGCAAAGCAGCCAATCTCCAAAGCTCAGGCTTACGGTGGAAAACGCCTGTTGCAGAACGGGTATGTAAACCACTGCCACTTGTAACACGAGCGCCAGCATAACAGCGGCCCACAGCCATTTATTGGTGAATAGCCCGACGAATGCGCTTTGCTCGTCGGATCGGGCATTGAAAACGGTGAAGAGGGAAAACATCACCAGGGTTGTAAACGCCATGGTCTGCGCGTAGCGCATGCTGCCCGAACCGTCCATGAACCCGCCGGGCAAGCTGGCATCGAGCACCAGCAGGGTACCGCTTGCCATCACGATGCCAGTGAACAGGATGCCAAACCACATCCGGGACGTGATGACGCCTTCGCCTTTCGGCCGGGGCGTCTTGCGCATTACGCCGGCGTCAGCGGGGTCGACGCCAAGGGCGAGAGCGGGTGCGCCATCCGTCACAAGGTTGATCCACAGGAGTTGCGTCGCCAGCAACGGGAGCGCGATAGTTTGCCCCTCGGCCTTCAGCCCGATGACATCCATCAGCAGCACACCGAAAAACATGGTGAACACTTCACCGATATTCGACGACAGAAGATAGCGCAAGAACTTTCTGATGTTGGAAAAAATGGCGCGTCCTTCTTCGACAGCCGCAACGATTGAAGCGAAGTTGTCGTCCGTAAGTACCATGTCGGCAGCAGCCTTGGAAACATCGGTCCCCATGATGCCCATTGCTATGCCGATATCGGCAGTCTTCAAGGCAGGCGCGTCGTTTACGCCATCTCCAGTCATCGCCACGACCGCACCGCCTCGCTGCAACGCTTTTACGATGCGCAGCTTGTGCTCGGGGCTGACGCGCGCGTAAACCGATACCTCTTTTATTGTCTCGTCTAGAGCATCGTCCGATAGCCTCTCAAGCTGGGCGCCGGTAACGGCCCGCGCATTTCCCGCTATGCCAAGGTCGGCCGCGATAACCCCCGCGGTGACCGGATGGTCCCCGGTTATCATTATCGGGCGTATCCCGGCCCTCTTTGCGCGGGCGACGGCTTCCTTTGCTTCTTCACGCGGTGGATCGATCATGCCGATCAGTCCGGCGAACACGAGGTCTTGCTCGACGCGTTCGTCCACATCATCGATCTGGAAAGCGTCGGGCGGCAACAAGCGGAAAGCAACCCCGAGCGTGCGTAAGGCTTCGCCCGCAAGCTCTTCATTCATTTTCCTGATCGCTGCACGGCGATCCGGCGCCAAAGCTTTTGTCTCGCTTCCCACAAGCTCATAAGAGCAGCGCCCAAGCAGCAGGTCCGGCGCGCCTTTGGTGAAGACGATCAGCTGCTCCCGCCTTAGGTCGTCTGTATGAATTGTCGTCATCAGCTTGCGCTCGGATGAGAAGGGTATTTCGGCAACACGTTCAAAACGCGCATTGAGCACCCCATCTTCCAGCCCTGCTTTACGCGCCGCTACGATGAGCGCTCCCTCCGTGGGATCCCCGTGTACGCTCCAGTGCCCATCATGCTCTTGTAAAGCGGCATTATTAGCGCGGTCGGCGATGGTAAGCGCTTGTTCCAGTTCGTTTCGCAGTACGCCCTCAATCATTCTGTTTTCGTATGGGCCAGGCTCTTCATCTTCATGCGGACCCACTTGGCCTACCTTTCCTTCCGGTGCATAGCCCACGCCGCCCACGGACATACGCCCACTTGCGGTGACGATGGTACGCACGGTCATTTCGTTTTTGGTCAACGTACCTGTTTTATCGGAGGCGATGACAGTTGCCGAGCCGAGTGTTTCGACGGCCGGGAGGTGGCGGACAATGGCATTCCTGGCGGCCATGCGCTGTACGCCGAGGGATAGGACGGCGGTTACCACCGCAGGCAGACCTTCGGGTATTGCCGCGACAGCCAGCGCTACCCCAAGGATAAGCACGTCGAAAAGAGCCGCGGCGCCGCTTACATTTTCGACAGTGATAATGGCCGCTATCATCACAATGGCGATAACGACAACGATGATTCCCAGCAGTTTGCCCACGTGCGCCAGTTCTTTTTGTAGCGGTGTTATCTCTGCCGGCGTATTTTCCAGCATCCCGGCAATGTGCCCCATCTGGGTTTGCATTCCCGTTGCCACGACCACCGCACGCCCGTGCCCGGAAGCAACTGCGGTACCGCTGAAGATCATGTTGTGGCGGTCGCCGAGTTCGACATCTTCCCTAATCGTAAGCGTGTCTTTTGATGCAGGCAGGCTTTCGCCGGTGAGCGCCGCCTCCGCCGTCTGGAGTGCAGCGGACTCGATCAGCCGGGCGTCCGCGGGAATGGTATCGCCCTCCTCGACGAGAATGATGTCGCCGGGCACGAGATCGGCTGCAGGAATGCTTCGCTGGGCGCTATCGCGGATAATATGTGCGTGCGCCGCCGACATCTGGCGTAGCGCAGCTACCGCTTCCTCCGCTCGTGATTCCTGTATGTAGCCCATGAGCGCGTTCAGCAACACGACCGCGAATATGGCGGTCGCTTCATAGGGCCACGCCGATTCGCGTTCGTACAGCCACAATCCCGTGGAGATCGCCGTTGCAATCAGCAGCAGCATAACCAGTACATTTTGAAATTGGGCGAGGAATTTCTTCCACCGGGGAACAGGTTTTTCGGCCTCCAGCTCGTTCTTCCCATATCTATCGAGCCGCGCCCGCGCTTCCCCCTCGCTCAAGCCGCGCTGCGCGTCTGTGGCGAGCACGATCAATACGTTCTCAATCTCTTGCTGGTAAGAGATCTTCTGATCTTGCTCAGGATGTGCTGTATTCATCCGCCTGGTTCAAGATGCTCTCGTAATTGAAGGCCGAGCATGAGAGTTCATGCAGTGGATAAGCTTGGGATTGCCCAAGCCCAAGCCCAAGCCCAAGCCCAAGCTTTATTCTGCTATTTCTGAATCTGCTGGGCGCGCTCGAGATGGTCGGACAGGGGCGCGAATAAGCCGAATAATAGCGCTGCCAGTTCCTGATTCTTGACGTTGGGCATCAGTGTATTGTCAATCAAATCGAGCAGGTTCTGGTGAAAAGCGACTACCTGGTCGATGTATGCCTTGTCAAATTCGTCGTCAGATGCACTTTTCAGCCCGGCAAGGCGGTTTTCACCATCGGCCTTCAGCTCCTGACTGATCGGGCTATGCCGGGAGGCCAGCTCAAGCCTGGTTGTCAACTCGGCGACCGCCTGATTCACGTTCGAGTGCTCATATGCAACTTGATGAGCGAGCGCCTTGACTTCCTCGCTGGATGATTTAAGCCCTGCCAGCTGGCTGGCCTCGACAGTCACATCGTTGGCGCTGACCAGGACGTGAGCGATTTGCGCATCGTCGATGCCGATCTTTTGTTCAGCGGAAAATGCGGAACCGGCCAGCCCAACAGCCAAAAAGAGCAGATTTCTCATGTTGATCCCCTGCTTTGATAGGTCGAGTAATAAACTGAGCAATGAACTCTACCATGAAAACTCTACTGCGGAATTTGCACCAGCTGTTGCCAGTGGAGCGCTTCTGCCCGCCCTGGAGATATGTGAGGAGGTTACCTGAGGAACGCCGTGAAAAAGGGGTAGCGCTACCGGGATGAACACCATGAAAGGTGGTACGGATTGAAGTAGCAAAGACGTGTTACTGCGCGCGCTACTTGGCGAGCTACTTTGCAATTTCGTGGTCAAGAGTCGGCGGATGCGTATCTCCACCTCTTTGCCTTCCGACCATCCTGCCCAGGGAAAGCCGCTTCCGGCCCCGTAAGTGAACTCAGGGGCTTGTCTGGAATGCTAGTGTTGGGCGACGGAGCCGCGCCACTCTCCCGTTTCTTTCCCGCGGTTTTCAAGAAATTCCTTGAAACGCTTGAGATCTCCGCTCGTTCTCATCTTTACCAGCCCCAACGCATCGCCAATCTCTTCAATAATACCCTTGGGACCGTAATCCATTTGCAGCACGATCCGGGTTATCGAATCGGATATCTTGTAGAACTTGACGACGCCTTCGTTTTTAGCGCCGCTCGTGCTGCGCCAGGCAATTCGCGTTTCCGGCACTTGCTCTGTGATCTCAGCGTCCCATTGCGTTTCTTTACCGCCAATTTTTGCGCGCCAGTGCAAATGCGTGTCATCAATTTGCCGTACTTCGCATACTCCTTTCATAAAGTGGGGAAAATCCTCGAACTGGGTCCATTGATTGTATACCGTGCTTATCGGCAAATTAACCTCGATCGAATCTTCCATCATCGACGTGTTTCCAGAACCGCGAGAGTTCCTGATTTTTTTTGACAGCATGAGTCCGCCTGCGGTAACCGCAGCGATCGTTACAAGTTTTTTTAACATTTTAATTTCCTCCAAGTAGATGCCGCACCATCACCGTTCCGAAAGTTTTTTTCATTCGCGAGCTCTACCTGGCCTGATCCTTGAACTGGCGGAAGACTCGCTCGACCGTGAGAGAAAATTTGTCCGCGTTTTACCTATACAGGCTGAGTGAACACAGCACCAAATCGTACCTCTTTTAAAATGATGTACTTCCCCCCGCAAGCGATCTGTGCGGTTGTACACGTAGTCCAAAAGTACTGCAAGTTCGGGCCATGTGAGAGCCTGCCATCGCGGAGTGAGAGCAATCAATTATTCAATTATTCAAGTATTTGCACGGTGTCCACGGTATACCTCTGAGAAGAGCCATTTCCTGATGACCCGCTGAGGCTATGTATCCCAATCGCGCCAATTCCCGAATTCAACTATTAGAATTCCGAAGCAGGCTGATAACGAGACTGTAGCACCGCGATATAAAGCACAAGAAAACTCGAGGATGAGGTGAAATCTCTCCATCTTCGCGAGTTAAATTTCAATAGTACCTTTCAAGGGAAGGTGGTCGGACGCAATCCGCGCAAGGCTGCTGGCGTGGACCTCCAATTTTGCGAGCCGGCGACGCGGGTGCACCCAAAGCCGGTCCAGGGCCATGAAAGGTTTGCGCGACGGGTAGGTCGCTACGTGGGGGGTGGATCTGAAGTGGCCGTGCAGCCAGCGCAGGGGACGTCCCCAAAGAAACCATTCGTTTAAATCACCCAGCAGCACATAAATATCTCTGGAATCGATGTCGAACAACTTGAGCAGTTGACGCACCTGCTGGCGTCTTTCCCATGGTTTAAGTCCGAGATGGGTCGCGACCACTTGCACATGCCGTTCTTTACCGTCGAGAGTCACATCGAGCGCTCCACGCGGTTCCCGGCCGGGAAGGGTCAGGTCCACGCGATTCACTGTCAAAATGGGGAGTTTTGTCAATATCGCATTTCCATAATGCCGGGATTCACGCAGCAGGGTAGGGCCGGCAATGGCGGTTAAGCCGGTTTTCACAGCCAGGTAATCCAGGAGGTCATAACCTTCGACGTGACGGTGGTCCACTTCCTGCAGCGCCACGACATCTGCGTCCAGCTCACGAATCACGCCTGCGATGCGTGCAGGTTCGAAGCGGCCATCTGTGCCGACACAGGCATGTATGTTGTATGTAACCAGCGTAAGGGGCATAAATTACGTAAAGATTAAAGAATAAACTTTCTATCATGAAGAATAGCAGTACGGGCAAGCTGCCGCGCTGTTATTTAATATCACAGTGTTTTTGCCGGGCTGCAAACCCACGTCAGGTATTCTTCAATCGGCGTGCGCTCTCAATCGGGAGTTTCGCTTGCGTTCTTCCCACCGCCAGAATGTCCAGCCGCTGACGATAATGATAGCGACAACTGTTGCCAAGACCGCAAAGGCCGGTAAATCAGGTTGTTGGATCGTGGCAGCCAGCCGATCTGTAAATAAGGATATTCCTGCCATCCCCGGCAGCAATCCAATGGCGCTGCCGAAGACAAAATCGCGGAAGCGAATTTGCGAGGCCCCGGCAATCATATTGATGACCGAAAACGGCGCGAGTGGAACGATGCGAACGATAATGATAGTCATGATTCCCCGATAAGCCAGCCGCCTGTTCAGTTCCCGAATCTTTTTGCCGGCAAACCGGCGTACGGTATTACGGCCCAGCAAATGGCCCAGCGCGTAGGTTGACATTGCACTCAACAACGCGCCGATCAGCGAATAAAGAAAACCCTGCCATGGGCCAAACACCAGGACGCAAGCAATAATAAGTACCGTAAGCGGAAACACAATCAGGCCGCCGATGAGGAAAACGCCAAGCGCAAATAATGGGGCACCGCGGGCTTGCTCGAATTCGGCGGCCAAGCCTACCAATGTTTCTACGTTAACCCACTCCCGAAGCGGCGACCAGTGCCATAGGGTGGTTAATCCCAGAATGGATGCGAGGATGAATGCGACCAGGTAGATATGATAGCGGGCGGGTTCGCGTTCTTCCCCAGGCACATACTCGTCGATTAGTTGGTCGGCGTCCATAGGCTGGTCCGGATCGATAACCTGGGCATCCGGCACCAAAGCATCCATCTCGGCCGTTACGCGAAGCGGCAACGGAAGTAAGGTACGCGCTGAACCGCGAAGTGACTCGATGGCACGGATCAGGGAGTCGTCTTGCGCCAGGCGTGCAGCGATCTCGCTGGGCTCCACGCCGAGATGCTCCCCCAACAGGCGGTTGCGGAAAGCCGCGATAGCGTGCTGAACGTGCGTTTCGCCTTTTGCCTCAAGCACGAGATCGCATTCGGTATCAAGCCCCATCGAGCGGTTGTTGAGATTCGCCGAGCCTACGCGTGCCAGTTGATCGTCAATGATGATCATTTTGGAATGTACATTGACGCATTTCCCATCAAGCTTGGGTATACACGGGTAGTACAGGCGGAAACGGTCCTGATGGTCTGACGCCTTCAGCCGCCTGAACAAGCGTTCCCGAAGGACATCCATCGTGTTCTGCGACAACCAGCCATCCGTATGTTCAGGCAACACCACGACGATTTCGGGGCCGTCTTGTTCTTCCAGGCGTTTTGCCAGCGCGGCGCCGATCTTGTCCGCCGTGAAGTATTGGGCTTCAATATAGATTGTATTCCGGGCAGCGGCGATGGCATCGAGCAGAAGCTGTTCCACCTCGCGCACCTCTGCGGTGTTTTTATATCTTGGAATAGTACGGGCAATGGCGACCTGGATGTTTTCCACATCCGGCGCCAGGTAGCCAGGCCAGTAGCTGGCGCCGGCCCGGCGCTCCGGAGCAGCCAGCTTCTGCCCGGTTGCGCGAAACCATCGCTCGCGCGCGATATCTCCCAGCAGGGCTGCAACAGGGCCGCGAACTATCATCTGAATATCATGATAGGGCTGTGGTACCGGTTCTGCTTCCAGATCGCGCCGGCGCGGATCCTCAGGCCGATGCTCGGGCGTATCCCAGCGACCGGTTGTCAGGTCCAACCCGCCCACAAACGCCACTTGGTCATCCACCACGACAATTTTCTGGTGATGGCACGCGCCCGTTGGATGCTGATCGTCAAGGAAAAAGTGCAATCGCCGATGGCCGTTCCATTCCTGCTTGTAAAGCGGCATCCACTCCCGCACGGGCGCGAAGATCATGGTGAAGTCCCAGTCCAGCACATGGATATGGAGTTTGCTATTGCGCTGGACCATACAATTGAGGAAAGCACTCAAATTCACCGGCAGTCCGTCGGGTTTGCCTTCCCGAACAAGATCGATGCGGCTGTCGATATCCCAGGCAATGATCAATACCGAACGCTGTGCCTGTTTTACTGTTTCACGAAAAGCCCGAAAAAATTCAGCCCCATCCACAAGAAATGCGGCCCGATCGGCATGTTCGATGCGCCAACAGTTAACGCCTGGCTTCAGGATGGCGGAATGCGCCATTATGCGTCGGGATGCTTGACGGGCTTGATGATCACACTGGGTGGACTGACGACATGCACCTCGATGTGCGCTGTGGTCAGCGCTCTTGCGAGTGCGATAAACTCTTCCAGTCCTTTGACGGTCGCGATGGCAGCGAGAAGCTCCGGGCCACCCGAAGTATTAATTTCTTCCAACTGAGCTGGAGGCTCGCCAGGATGAAGCGCGCAAAACAAAGAGTGGTTATAGTTGGTTGGCAGGATAATTTCTATTTGCCGCGCATCACTCAGCAACGGCGGTATCGATTCGATCGTTTCATGGCCGCGCCAGGTTAACTTGATCAACGGTTCCTTTTCCATTATCAGCTCCTGATTCGTTCCATGGGGATATTGCCCCGTCTTTCATAGGGGCGAATATCAAAGCCTGGATAGTATAGGTAGTTGAGCCGCTCGTCCGTTCGTTTTCGTACATAAAGGCGGAAGCGGAGAGCGGCAGCGCCCACTCGTACGATCAGCGACCGTTGAATGGATCGGAAAGCTTCGGGGGAGAAGTCAGGCTTATTTTATCAAGTCCAGAGTGCATCCATCACAAGGAGAATGCGCAGTCCGCTCCCGGCAATGACGGAGGGTGAACGATGGATTGCACCTTTTCGAATGTTCTCCTGCCACAACGAGCCCTTCAAGAGCAAGACGTCGAATGGTGAGGCTGCCTCAACCGTGGTTCTGGCATCGAACAAGCCAGACGCATCATCGGCAAGACCCAGCGATCCTTGCCCGAGCTTACTACGATCAACCCACTTGTCGTCTATCCATTCTGTTCCCTGTCCACGATAGGTGCAAATGAGACGGATGCCTGTGCGATCCACGTGAAAACGTGGGCACATGGCTTTGCTGGAAACTTCCAGGCGTAGGGCGATTTCATCGCAACCAAGAAGCTCAGAGTAAATATCAGTAATAAGCGAAATATCCTGAGCCATCGCTCGTCGGCCCGGAAGGTCTGGCAAGAAATCAAGCTCCAGGCTCTCCCCAGCCTGAATAACGGTACGAAAACCATTTCTTAAATGGCTATCTACCGGCGTCTGCTGCAAGTAAGCCTCCATACCAGGATCAGCCTGCCGCCGCCACCGGACAACCTGGATAAGCGGATGAAATATCCGTATCAGTTCAACGGGCTCAGCCGTAGTGCATGCATACGGATGAGATATTTGATCTTGCGATGATGCTTGAGAAGGCTCGGCATGCTTATCCATCGCTTGAGCCAAGCTGGCCTCGCGACTATCCTGCAGCAGATTTGGACCACCCATCCCAATGCAAGCGAGTTCATCATTCATCGTCGATTGCGCCACCTTCCCTGGACACTAGATTCGATAACTTCGCTCGTAACGTTCGTGACGCTCTTGTGCTTCAAGGCAGAGCGACGCCGTCGATCTCGCCAAAAGGCGCGCGATGCCGATGGGCTCCCCGGTTTCCACGCACCAGCCATACGTCCCATCCTCGATACTCAGGAGGGCGTCTTCGATTTTCTTGAGCAATTTACGCTCGCGGTCCCTCACTCGAAACTCAAGGGAAAATTTCTCCTCCATACTTGCCCGGTCGTTTGAATCCCACTCCGAAACAATAGCCTGCATCTGCTCGAGCGTGCCTTTGGCGCTGTCCAGCAACATGCGCCGCTCATCTTCAAGCCGGAAACGAAAGAATTCCAATTGTGCCGGGCACATGTACTCCCCGGACGGGACCTCGCGAATGGCGTGCTCCACAAAAGAGGAGTACTTAGTTTTCATGACATATCATAGTTAAGCCAAGCTGGGCGTATGCGAGCATGCGAACTTCCATTGGTTCCATCAGCCTCGTACGGCCCATTATTTAAAAAGCTTGTTAAACGCACGCTGATAATCCAGGATTCTTTTCAAGTCCGTTTCTCCATAATGATGAATGAAGCGGAGTGTTTCCTCATGCCGTGGCTGACGAAATACGGTTAATCGCTTTTGAATGAATTCCTGAGTAAGTGGAAGCCCGCAGTCGTGCTCAACACACTGCCGCCACTTATCGAAAGCCTGTGGAATTATCGCACTCATATGTTTTCCACTGCCTCTTCCGCGAGCGCTGCCGCCGCAACCCACTCCGGAAACTGGTCTGGCAGCTTCTGCCAGTAATCCAGGCCCTTGCGGATTTCATAAGACCGAAGCTGGCATTCGGAAAAAGCTTTTTTTATCAAATCCCGATCCATATCGCGACCAATGAAGACGACTTCATTGATTCTGTCTCCGTATGGCTGTCGCCAGTTCTGCTCTATCGATGCACGCTCTTCGCTTCCTTCCGCTGGCCAGCGCTCTTTTGGCACCGCCGCCCACCAACGCCCCACGGGCTCCACATTGGCGATGTTGCCGCAGCGCGAATAGGAGATTGCCCATTCGGGACGGCTTGCCAGCCATATATAGCCTTTTGCCCTCAGGATCCCCCGTAGCGGACGCTCGATAAAGGCTGCAAAACGTTGGGGATGCAATGGTGCATGCAAGCGCAAGACGAAACTGGCAATGCCGAATTCCTCTGTTTCCGGCGTATGTTCTCCGGCAAGCTCTTTAAACCAACCCGCCATCTTGCTGGCACGATCTAGGTCGAACCGGCCTGTATTGAGGATTTCGTTCAACGGAACATCGCCATGCCTGGCGTACGTTATTTCCGCTTCCGGATTCAAGGCCTTGATCACGCCCATGACTTCATTGAGTTGGCTTGGTGTTACCTGATCTATCTTGCTTATCACGATTACGTCCGCGAATTCGATCTGCTCCGTCAATAGGCCAGCCAAAGATCGATTGTCTTCATCACCCGCCACTTCGCCGCGCTGGGCCAGTAGATCTTCGCTGGAGAAATCCCGCAAAAGGTTCACTCCATCGACCACAGTGACCATAGTGTCTATCCGGGCGATATCGCTGAGCGAATTGCCTTCCTCATCCCGGAAATCAAATGTTGCTGCGACAGGCATCGGTTCGCCGATTCCGGTCGATTCGATCAGGAGATAATCGAAACGACCCTCGGCGCAGAGCTTGCGTACTTCTGTGAGCAAATCCTCGCGCAAGGTGCAACAGATGCAGCCGTTGCTCATTTCCACCAATCTTTCTTCTGTGCGCGATAAAGCGGCATCTGCGTTTTGGGCGCCTCTTTCGATGAGCGACGCATCGATATTCACTTCGCTCATGTCGTTTACGATTACCGCTACGCGCAATCCCTCGCGATTGGCTAGAACGTGATTAAGCAAGGTCGTCTTGCCTGCGCCGAGAAATCCCGAGAGTACCGTCACCGGCAAACGTTTTTCCACTGTTGTCATTACAATCTCACTCATCATGGTTGGCACGCTGATGAAACTCTGTCGCTCTTGTCCGGGGCCTGCGCGCTGCCCACGTCACAAAGAACAGGCCTGCGAGAAGCATGGCGTAGGTGCTTGGTTCCGGAATCGGCGAAACAGCAAAATCCAGATGGAAAGTACCCGAATCCTTAATGGACGAGCCTGTTTCCGTATTCAGCAGCTCAAAAGTCGCAGAATAGATGCCGCCAGGAGCGGATGCGTCGACCCAGTAGATCGGCTTGAACTCGAAGTTATTACTCATGCCCAGGTTGAATACATCATCGGTGCCATAGATATCCTTTGTCGCTTCGGTTCCCACATGCAACCCCTCCGTGCTCTCAACAAGCCTGAGGCCAAGCTCCACATTGTTCAACGGTCCCGACCAGCGATTACTGCTGCTCTGAAACAGGATGTCCTCCATGCTTCCCGAAGCGTGGCCCGAGAGAGATTGGATCGACGCAATGCCGAGATGGCTGTATTCCGAACTGCCAACGGCGCTGCGCAATGTTCCATCGTAGAGTCCGCTGCCCATTTCAAGTGGCAAGGGACTTTCGAGGGAGGAAATTTCCGGAACACGATTGTTCGCATTGGTAGGCAGTACATTGGGGGCAGATGCCTGCCCGCTGTAGCTGTAGGCGCCGATACCGTGAAAATGCTCGCCGTGATCGAGCAATAGAGTGAGATGGTCCGCGTTGGGATTGGGCAACCCGGCATAAGTGCCTGAAGCGATAGTTGCTAGCCCATCGTAACCGATGTAGAAGCCGATACCTTCATCATGCCGTGATGATGCCGAGACATTGAAGGAAACCATCATAACCGCCCAGCCAGCCAAGCCGACATATAACGCGTTGGAAAGCATACTTTCTCCATGTGTAGGTGTAAGATAAAATTGTAGTCGTGTCGTTGCCAATGCATAAGCCGAGCTTATACCGGGGAATCGCGCTATTGATAATAGTTTATCAATAGCATATGGTCAAGGCTGATTATTGCTCAAGGGATTTTTCGGCGGCGTTAAACTCAGGCATTCAACCTCTACCGCCACTTATATTTCTTTTTATCGGGATAAGATGCATGGAGCGTAATACCCGGCAGCGCAATGCCATTCTTGGTGTGATTACAGAAGTCGGGCGGCCACTTTCGACACAGGAAATTCTAGTAGAGGGGCAGGCCGTCGTGCCGTCGCTGAGTATTGCGACGGTTTACCGGACGCTGAAGGATTTGATCACCGAAGGCTGGATCGTGCCGGTGAAACTTCCCGGCGAGGCGGACCGCTACGAGCTTACAAGGCTAGGGAAGCATTACCACTTCAAGTGCAGTTCATGCAGCAAGGTTTTTGATATCCATGAGAGGATCAAGAATAACAATCTTCCGGCGCCCGCCGATTTCATCGTCGAGAGTTATGATCTTATTCTTTATGGTCGCTGTAGCGAGTGCGTTCCGAAGTCTGGAGGTACAAAGCCAGAGGCAGCAAAACACTTGATTTAAAGGGTGGCGGACCTTTTAATGAGCAGGACACGCATCTTTTTTCGACCGTCTTGCGCTGGAACAGTTATATCTTTCGCAACCCTTGACTACGGGTGCGAAAGGTAAGATTCCGGGTACCCAAGTTTCCGGAACTCATTCTGCCTCCCGGAACTCATTCTGCCGCTTCGAAGTGATTCTGATTCCTCAAGTGTTCCAGTTCGTCGATGGCTCTGTCCAGAATATCCGTATCAACGCCACTCTCGATTCTTACAGTGTTGAGCGGTTCGAAATATACATTCGCTATATCATCGCTGGTGATAACCAGAAAAGGCTTTATTCCACGGCCTCCGCCGCCGATGTCGAGAGGAATCGATGTTGGGGAATGTGTGGCGCCGCTCGCGGTTATCTCTATTGCCGAAGTGTTTGCATCATGCAGGACAATATAGCTGATCGTGCCGTCTGCCTTCGCAAAAAAATCCTGCACTATCCCATCATAGAAAACGACATTATTCGAATTCTGGGTACGGGATAAAACGTGTGCCCGCACGAGTTCGGATGCCTTCTTTTTTCTTCCTCTCTCCAGCATGAACAAATACCGGTGGCGCGTGAACCCGCGAAGATAGCCGTTTTCAATCAGCTTACCGGCTCCGAACCCGATCAATCCCGTTAGGGAGCCCGTCGCCAGGAAGTAGAAGAGAATCCACGCAACGTACCGGTCAAGCATGTGCTGGAATACGTGAGGGCCAGCACCCGATTGCGTGAAGGCGTCGATGCGGAGCAGGGCGGAAAGCTCATCGAAATCGACGCAGGGCGGTTCCAAAAAGAAATTTGGGCCCGTGCAAAGCTTTGTGTTGATGACTAAATAGGCAAACGCATGCACAAAGAAGCTGATGACGACGACACCGGCCAGCTGTGCCAGCGGACTGGCGGGGGATACTTCTCGTGTCACCTGGTTCGGGGCGTAAAGTCCCCAGAAAAAGGCAAATCCGGGCAGCAGCAGGACAACGATTACAACTGTTGCCCAGGCAATGGACATGAGTGGTCAGGAATGGGGGAATTGTTGAATAAGCTTCGACGCGCAGCGCGCCCCGGGCTCGTTCAAAGTTTTAAGCAGTCGCTGCCTGGGAAATGGAAGAAGCGGGTTCGTGGCTTTGGCGACTTTGGCGATTACGTAGTTCTTCAATTTCTCTGATAGCCGTTCTCAGGTCGACGGAAGATCTATGCGGGTTGGAAAGAACCTCAATTACAATCCCCGAGTTACCGCCCGCAAGACGAACCAGTTTGTCATATAGAATTCTGTCTTTTTCTTTAAGAACTCGCATTGCCGCTCCCTCTCATCCTGATTTTCTTCACAAAGAAAGATAGCTAACTTATTAGCATATTATTTATTTGGTGTCAAGAAAATCAAGGGGACGACCGTAGCATAAGTCATGATACAGGCGAGAGATGAGTCAACCGATGCGGCAGCACGATGTTGCAGATTCAATGTTGCAATATCGTTGTCAGATTAACGCAGACTAACGCAGACTAAGCGCAGATTAACAAGTCGTCCCTGAAAAACCTCATCTTTAACAAACTTCCATCATTAATCGATGGTTCTCTTCATTTTGTTTTTGTCCGAGGCATTGCAAGCATTCCA